>JBDTPK010000150.1:0-6574 GCA_039932735.1 Nitrospirota bacterium | reverse complement strand
ACTTCAAGGCCAGTCATGCGCGGCATGTCCAGATCGAGCAACATGAGGTGCGGAGCTTCCTGCTCAACCAGCTCGAGCGCCTCGATCCCATCCCGTGCGATCACCGTCCCATAATCAGAGGCCTGTAGGCGGTCCTCCAGCATCGTGGCAATATCAGGATCGTCGTCGACGATAAGGATTTTTGCTTTCAACAGAGCTCCGTGAAACGTAAAACGTGAAGCGTGAAACGCACGTTCCTAGAGCCACGAACGGCATCACCGTCTGCCCAATCCCTCACGGACTCTCCATTAAATTCATCACCAAACCCGTCAGCGGTTTCGGGAAGAAATACGTCGACTTGTGGGGCATGCGCTCACCAGCCGTTGCGACGGCGTGTACGTCGCTGACTTTTGTCGCGTTGAGTAGGAGCGCCCCCGTTCCGGTTCCCTTCGCTACCCAATCCAAGGCTTCATAGTCATCCTTCGTATAGAGGATGGCCTCCTGTTCTTGTGGCGTCGGACAGAGTGTTGCCACGACGAGTTGTTGGAGCAGCGACACATCGAGCTTGGCACGAGGAGAGGCCTGTGCGGGTGGACGATGGGCTGGCTTCAGGCTGAGCGTGACGTAGCGATCGCCTCCCTTTAATGCAAGCCCAAAGACCGGTATGGTTCGTCCAGTCGAACGCATCGCGCCGATAAATTTTGCGCGTGTGGCTGCTTGCGTAGCTGGGGTGAACGAAAACTCCTGCAGGTCGAACGTGGCGCCTAACAATGACCGCACATGGTCATACGGAGGCAGTACGGTGGTCGTGACCCGGTGCGTCGGGAGTACGGTGAGTCCTGGGTCGTCGAGGGCGGTCAACAGCATCAGCACTGCGTCGTATGCGTGCTGGCCGTCCTGCGATCCGGTCTGCTGCCGACGGACTTTCTGATAGTTCAACGCGGTCTCGTAGCGATGGTGGCCGTCTGCAATAAACAGCGGTGTGCGGCGTAAGGAATCGACGGCGTGCCTCAACACTACCGGATCTGTCACAGCCCAGAGTTGCTGACGGAATCCATCATCGTCGCGAAAGTCGATCTGGGCCGGTGTCCCCTTCACGGCCGCTTCTAATAGACCCATCACTGCTCCTTGAGGGTCGGAGTAGAGGGACCAAATGGGGCTGACGTTTGTCCTGCAGGCTCCGAGCAGACTTAGCCGATCTGTTTTGGCGGCCGAGCGTGTATTCTCGTGTGGGTAGATATGTCCCGAATCGAGCGCTTCCAGTTTGACGGTGGCGAGAAAACCCTTGAGAGTTTTCGTCGGTGGGCCGGGCGCAGCGTAAGGCGCGGTGTATTCGATCGTATGGTAGTAGAGGGTCGGCTGCGCATCGTGTTTCAACGCGCCGCTTTTTAGCCAATCCTGAAGGGTCGATGCGGCGCGGGTATATCGATTATGAGTAGGAGCGTCGCCCGGTTGATCGAGCCCCAATTCGAGTCGAATGATGTTCTGCGGATGGCGGTCGTGCAAAGCCTTCTGCCCGGCCGCATCGATAATGTCGTAGGGCGGCGCCACGACCTGGTTGATATCTCCAACCACCGTTGCATCGTACCGTAGGCCATGAAATGGAATAATCGTCGACATAGCGGAATCCTCTACTTCTTACGTGGTTGAGTTCGTCGCGGGGTTAGGACCTGGAGATAGAACTTTTCCCGTTGGCGTGCCTTCCGAATTCTGGGCACAGAACTCGCGGGGAGGGAGGTTAGCGATCGCGGGTGACCATATAGTCGGCGGCGACCGAGAGAGCTCGTTTGGCCGTACTGTCTTCGAACTGGTCGAGATCTCGTTGGGCTGCGGCGACGTAGGATCGTGCGCGATCCATGGCATAGGTAATTGAGCCCAGTTCTTCCATCAAGTGAATAAACCGACCGAGGTCTTCTTCTGTCAGGGTCCGAGTTTCCATGCGGTCGACGATCATCTGCCGGTCCTGTTCCGAACAGTGATGCAGCAAATGTAACATCGGCAGCGTGGCCTTGCCTTGGCGGAGGTCCTGCCCCAGCGCCTTGCCTAAGTGTTCACCATTGGCTGTATAGTCAAGCGTATCGTCGGCCACTTGGAAAGCGATCCCAAGATGTCGACCGAACCGGAAGAGCGCATCTTGCTGGGCCTCTGAGGCGTCGGCGAGAATGGCGCCCATGCGGCAAGAGGCGGCAATCAAGCCAGCCGTTTTATGTTCGACAATCTTCAGATACTCTGCCTCCGACATGGAAGGGTTGCCGTTGTAATAGAGCTGTAGTACTTCGCCCTCCGCCATTTTCTTGCAAGCCTCGCCAAGCACTTCGTTGATCGCATGGTTCCGAAACTCGACGACCCGGCAGAAGGCTTGGGAGTAGAGATAGTCACCGACGAGGATGCTGATCTGGTTGCCCCACACTTTTCTTGCGGTTTGTCGGCCCCTGCGGATATCGGCTTCGTCGACCACATCGTCGTGGAGCAGTGACGCGGTATGAATGAACTCCACGAGGCTGGCGAGTTGGTGATGATCGCGACCGGTATAGCCGCAGAGCCTGGCAGAAAGTACTAAGAAGAATGGTCGAATTCGTTTTCCACCGCTGTTCAGAATGTGGGCGGCGACGGTGTTGACGAGTGCCACGCTGGAATCGAGGTTCGTTCGAGCCTGTCGTTCCATCCCCTCTAATTCATCGCGATACGCCTCCCAGACGTCCGCCATGGTGTTGATCGTGGAGGTAATAATTGGGCTGTGAGGCATGGCCGATGGTAGGGCAGAAAAGGAAACAAAGTCAAGCTGATGCCTCCTTTAGGCGGCATCAGCTATGGGCCGATTGTGCGGGACAGAATCTTGACAGAAGAATCAAGCTTCTATTAAGGTGAACAGAGTGAATACGAGCGAAATTTGCCTTGCGAGTGACGGGGTTAGGCATCTCGGTTGCCTCCCTGGTGCAGCCTCCGTCTAGCCCGGACTATTCATGAATACCTGCTTCGTCGCCCGATCCCTACGCCCGGCGGGGCTTTTCTCGTTCGGCCTCCTCGACGGACTGAGCGTTCGCACGCGTCGGCCCTACTTGCGAGGAGCCCCGGCGGGCTTCAGCCTCGAACGCTTCGCGACGGCATTCATGAATAATCTGGGCCTAGCGTACATGCCTACATTTTTATGAGAGACGAACGATGAGCATCCCTGGGTTTCCACCGAAGCAAGGCCTCTACGACCCTGAACAGGAGAAAGACTCCTGCGGGATCGGTTTTATCGTCAATATCAAGGGCCAGAAATCCCATACCATTGTTCAACAGGGTCTTCAGATCCTTGAGAATCTCAGCCACCGAGGGGCGCAGGGTTGTGATTCTTGCACAGGAGACGGCGCCGGAATTCTCCTTCAAGTCCCGCACGAGTTTCTCACACGTGCGGCAGGCGATGCGGGGGTTGTTCTGCCCAATGCCGGGGAGTATGGCGTGGGGATGGTGTTTCTCCCGCCCCAGGTCGAAACGCGACAACAGTGTGAAGCCCTCTTTTCCAGAATGATCATCGAAGAGGGGGCTCGACTCCTTGGCTGGCGCGATGTGCCGGTCAAGAGCGATGTGATCGGTGTCGTCGCGCGCAGCACCGAGCCCTTTATGCGGCAGGTATTCATCGCTCGCGATGTCCTCAATGAAGGGCAGTTTGAACGCAAACTCTATGTCATTCGCAAGCGGGTGGAAACGGCGATCCGCGAATCGGCGATTCAGGGGCGTGACTACTTCTACATCTCCAGCCTGTCGGCAAACACGATTGTGTACAAGGGGCTGTTACTTCCGGAGCAGATGTCGGCCTACTACCAAGATTTGAAGGATGAACGCCTGACGAGCGCGCTCGCTCTTGTGCATTCCCGCTTCAGTACGAATACGTTCCCCACATGGCCGCTGGCGCATCCCTATCGCTACATTTGCCATAACGGTGAGATCAATACGCTCAAGGGCAACGTGAATTGGATGCGCGCCCGGCAAGGGCGACTCAACTCAGACTTGTTCGGTCAGGATCTGGCCAAACTCTATCCGATCGTCTCCGAGCAGCAGAGCGACTCGGCCTGTCTGGACAATGCCGTGGAGTTTCTGACGATGGGAGGCCGCTCTCTCCCGCATGCGATGATGATGCTGATCCCTGAACCCTGGGTTGCGAATCCGCAAATGGATCTCGATCGGCGGGGGTTCTACGAATATCACGCGGCGATGCAGGAGCCCTGGGACGGTCCTGCAGCAGTCTGTTTCACCGACGGCAAGCTCATCGGCGCGACGCTCGACCGCAACGGGCTGCGTCCCTGCCGCTATCAAGTGACGACGGACGGCTTGGTGATTTTAGCGTCGGAAGCGGGTGTGCTGCCGATGGACGTCCGGAAGATCAGGCAGAAGGGGCGCCTCATGCCGGGCCGGATGTTCATGGTCGATACCGTGCAAGGGCGCATCATCGATGACGAGGAAGTGAAGGCCGAGATCGTGAGCCGCAAGCCCTACCGGTCCTGGGTCACCCAATATCGGATTTCGCTCGACGAGTTGCCCGATTCGAGCAATGTGCCGCAGCCGGACCACCTGACGCTTCGTCAGCGTCAGCAGGCCTTTAGTTATACCATTGAAGAGTTGAAGATGGTGATCACGCCTATGGTAGTGGAGGGGCAAGAAACGACGTCTTCGATGGGCACAGATACGCCGTTGGCGGTGTTGTCCGATCGGCCGCAATTGCTCTTCAAGTATTTCAAGCAGCTGTTCGCTCAGGTGACTAATCCGCCAATCGATCCGATCCGCGAAGAACTGGTGATGTCGCTCACGACCAGCATCGGGCCCAAGCCGAATCTGATGGATGAACATCCGGAGTCCTGCCGCCGCATCAGGGTCAAACAGCCGATTCTGACGAATGCCGAGCTTCAGAAGATCCGCGAGCTCGCCGATCCGCATTTTACAAGTAAGACACTCAAGATGCTCTTTCGGGTGGCCGAAGGGCCGGAGGGGTTGGGGGCCGCAGTGGACGATCTCTGCAGGCAGGCCTCACAGGCGATTAAGGACGGCTACAAGTTTCTCATACTCAGCGATCGCGGGCTGAATGAAGAATGGGCGCCGATTCCGAGCCTTCTCGGCATCGCGTCCGTTCACCATCATCTGGTGCGCGACTGCACGAGGACCGAAGTCGGCCTCATCGTGGAGACCGGCGAGCCACGCGATGTGCATCACTTTGCCTGTTTGATCGGCTATGGAGCCGGGGCGGTGAATCCCTACCTTGCCTTCGAATCGATCGTGGACCTGGACCGCGAGGGATACTTTCCTGAGGGATTGGACGCACAGACCGCAGAAGGCAAGTTTATTAAGGCGATCAATAAGGGGCTGCTCAAGATCTTCTCGAAGATGGGCATTTCGACGGTGCAGTCCTATTGTGGTGCGCAGATTTTCGAGGCCATCGGGTTGAATCACGACCTCATCGGCCGGTACTTCACCGGCACACCGTCGCGTGTGGAGGGGATCGGCATCCTCGAGGTCGGCGAAGAGACGCTTCGTCGCCACCGCTTGGCCTATGAGCCGGTACCGATACGGCAACTCGATTTTGGTGGGGAGATCCATTACCGCATCCAGGGCGAGCATCATAACTGGAATCCGGACACCATCGCGAGGCTGCAGCATGCGACGAGGGCCAACGACCCCAAGACCTTCGCCGAATTTTCCCAGCTCGTGAACGACGAGAGTAAGCGGCACTCGAATCTGCGCGGGCTGCTTGAGTTCAAGTTCCTGCCGGAACCGATTCCTGTCGAGGAGGTGGAATCGGCGAAGGAGATCGTCAAGCGGTTCACGACGGGTGCGATGTCCTTCGGCTCGATCAGCAAGGAAGCGCATGAGACCATGGCGATCGCGATGAACCGCCTGGGCGCCAAGAGCAACACCGGCGAGGGTGGAGAAGACCCGGCTCGATTCGTTCCGCTGCCGAACGGCGATTCGAAGAACAGTTACATCAAGCAGGTGGCCTCGGCACGGTTCGGCGTCACGAGCCACTACTTGGTGAATGCGAGAGAGCTGCAGATCAAGATGGCGCAAGGGGCGAAGCCGGGTGAAGGCGGTCAACTGCCGGGCCACAAGGTCGATGAAAACATTGCGCGATTTCGTTATGCGACGCCCGGCGTTCAGCTCATTTCACCGCCTCCGCATCACGACATTTATTCCATCGAGGATCTGGCGCAGCTCATTTTCGATCTGAAAAATTCTAATCCTGACGCAGCCGTGTCGGTCAAGCTCGTGTCGGAAGTGGGCGTCGGCACGATTGCGGCCGGGGTGGCCAAAGCTCACGCAGACAAGGTGCTGATCAGCGGCGACTCAGGCGGCACCGGCGCCTCTCCGCTCTCATCCATCAAGTATGCGGGAGTCCCGTGGGAGTTGGGCCTGGCCGAAACGCATCAGACTCTCGTGCTCAATGATTTACGTGGCCGTATCCGGGTGGAGACCGACGGGCAGATGAAGACTGGGCGTGACGTGGCGATCGCCACTTTGTTGGGCGCCGAAGAGTTCGGGTTTGCCACCGCGCCCTTGATCGTCGAGGGCTGCATCATGATGCGGAAGTGCCATCTCAATACGTGCCCCGTCGGCATTGCCA
>JBDTPK010000149.1:0-6600 GCA_039932735.1 Nitrospirota bacterium | reverse complement strand
TTTATATCTTCTACGGCGGCTCTTACTGATGCTTTCTATGACGAGGTATAAAGCAATCGCTGTGCCAGCGTAGTTCTCTGGTCATCTTTGAGAAATCCTTCGTGGATTGCCTCAAAATCAGCTGGTTTTCACGATCTCGAAGGGAAACACGAAGGCAGAGCAGATGATCCGCACGATCCCAACTGAATCCATTTTGATTCTAAGAGAATCTAATTGGATTCACCGGCGCTTGCGGCGGGTCTTATCCTGCAGGATGCGGTAAGGGTCCTTCAGCATCAGAAGGCCATTGTTGGGCTGTCTGGTCTGTCGCGTTTAAGAGTTGAATCGGACCGACTCGATGAACTCAACAAGCCGGATAGATTAGACGGCATACGAAGTGGGCGGCCGTTTTGAGGCTGCTCGGTCTGTTATCCTGACGCGCGCCTGGCGTCCGCTAAAATGATCTCGCTGGCCTTCTCCGCGATCATGTAGATCGGGGTGACGATGAAGAAGCCAGGAATATAGGGAAAGACCGAGGCATCGACCACGCGTAGGTTCGTGGTGCCGCGAACCCGGAAATTGCTATCCAGCACCGCCGAGGCATCTCCGTCGGCTCCTGCCTTACAGGAGCAGGATGCATGGTGCCCCCAGGCTTCGTTCATGATCCATTCCCGCAATGCGTTGTCTGAAACGCCGGGCCCCGGCCAGATTTCCTCGGCCTGCCCCCCATCGACCAGGCGATTCATGATCGTACGAATGAATGCCACCGCTTCAACCATGGCGTCCAGGTCTTCTTTGCCCTTATTCGGATCATTCCCTTCTTCCAAGTATTTGAAATTAATGTTTGGCGTATCGCGGGGGTCATTGGAGCGAAGCGTCACTTCTCCGCCGGTATTGTGGGTATGCCCCTTCAAGACAAGCCAGGTGAAGTGGTCCTTAATCGTGACGTTCTTTGAATAACCTTGCTCATACCCTCTAAAATCTGAAGGCAGGCCGAATATAAAGAGGTCGGGATCTTGCTTCGCATTTTTGGCAATGGATGAACGCTTGAGAATCGCGATGACCACACCGTTACTGGAGTACAAAAAGCCCTTGCCTTGCTTCCGCTCTTCCGGAGTCGCATATTTCCACTCCCGATAGACCGGATCGTTCTGCTCATCAGCTTCAAACTTCGCTTGCGCCAAGGTCGAGAAGTTTTCCTTCATCTTGTACACAATTCCCACTTCATAACGATCCTGCAAGTTCTTGCCGACCCCCTGCCGATCGATGTGCAGCGGAATGCCATGCCGTTCCAGTTCAGCCCGCGGACCGATTCCAGACAGCATGAGTAGTTGAGGAGTATTGAACGCCCCGGCCGCGAGGATGACTTCTCTCTTCGCCCGAAATTCCTTTGGCGCCGGCGTGGCTGGACCGGTCTTGGGGTCCGCGCGATAGAGATGCGCTCCTTCGCGGCATTCCACCCCGATAGCTTTGAACTGTTCTCCTTTCGAAGTGGTGAACTTCTCCAACAGTATTTTGGTGACCAGGATATTGGTTTTAATGTTCAACCGATGAGGACAGTTCTTTTGCACTTCTCGAAGACGATCACGCACGCCGGCGCGCCTCCCACCATGAGTAGCGAGAGGGATGAGGTATAATCCTTCTGGACGGTACTTTATGGAATCCATATGATTAATGTCTTCTTTCAAGGCTGCGCTGACTAGCTTCGGGATGGCTCGATGGACGATGGCGTCCAGGGTGGACCCAGGGAGGTTTTCCAGCGTGGTAAGGGCAACGGCAGTGAGAATGCGCTCAAGCTGTGGATCGTTCTTGATCGCCTTTTCGAAGGTCTCACGAGTAGGTCGTTCAACGGAGAGCCATCCCTGAAATCCGTGACGACCTCCGGTCACAAAGTCCAATATCTTCGAACAATAGTGGCATCGCTCGACCTCCTGAAAGTACTTGCGCATTTTTTCGGAGGACCACGAATTATCTCCGGTCAGTTGGGCAATGCGGTCCCAGTCAGTTTCGTGCGGATAGATGGTAATCATGGCATTGTGTGCGGTACAGCCTCCGAGCGTGCCGGCTCTCGGATACCAGATTCCCTTTCCTTCTTTATCCCGCTTGGAATCGTTTTTTTGCCGGTCCTCGTTGGCGTAGTGCCGGACGTAGTAGTCCCATCGAAGATCCTGATCCTCTGTGGATAACGGGTGAAATGCTGGGACCGAATAATTCGCGTTCTCCTCCTCGCCGCCTGCCTCAAGAAGAAGCACGTTGTACCCTGCCTCCGCCAAGCGAGCCGCCACTGGTCCCCCTCCAGCGCCTGATCCCACGACGATGTAGTCGAATTCCGTGTATGCAGCCGTTCCTGCTCCGACACAACCACCGGTTTCAGAGCGTGAAGACTTTAGGAGGGAACAGCCTCCCAGTGACAGGGTCGCCCCTGTCACGGCAGCCAGCTTCAGAAATGTTCGTCGTGAGATTGGTCCCATCGGATAGCCCATCGCTAATGGGACTTAGAACGTTTGGAGAAATGTAATCAGCGCTCGCTTGTCCTCGTCGCTCAAGCCCTGCTCGTTCTCTTCTTTCTTTAATTGATCGGTCCCGAAATAGTGACCTCGGTTGACGACGAAGTCGGGGCACTTGCTCAACTCGAGCAGAGACTCCACCACGTCTTTCTCCCGAAACACTGCTCGCGCCTCTTCGTCAGTGGCATCCCGAGGTATTGCTTTCAGAGCCCGTTTTATTTTGACCAGCGAGCGGACAAGTTTTTTCTTATGCAGGAGCCGATCAATCACCCCGGCGTCGTCTGGGAGCACAGTCAAATTCGTCAGAAGATTGACCGGCGTGCCTTTCGGAATGGGCCCGAGTTCAACCCCGCTTTCCTTGAACAGGTCGGGAAGCAACTGCACGTCAGGAAGGATCTTCTCTTCGAGTTCCACGACGTTTTGAAGAAAGTCCGGCAGGTGGCCTTTCGGAATCCGCAGATAGCTCCTTGTCGTCGTCCGGTCGATCACGCCAGGCACCTTGTCACCCAGGATGGAGTCTCTCTCCCGCTTCTCGGGCCACAACAGCTGTTCGATGGAGTGTTGAAAAGACCGGGTGCGGGCTTCCACACTGGGGCTCGGATCGAATCGTCCAAGACTGTTGTTGACGAAGAACGGCGCTGTGGACCAGAGGCTTACGAGCGAGGGGACGCGCGTGTAGCCCACTCCCCCTGCAGGCATTGTGTATGTGCGTGGCTCGCCTGTTACGGGGTGGTGCACCGTGATAGACCCGACCGAAGGCAAGTCCTTATAGGACTGCGAGGAGAAATTGTCCCAAATGTTGCCGGCAATGGCATTGGTCGCGAGCGGACTGCAGGCATTCGTCTCAAGCAGCGTGACGGGGACGCGCATATCGGTCGAGAGAACGTTGTTCTCGAGGAAATCGACGGCCGACACGATCTTCCTCATTTCTCGTTTGAACTCGTCGGTCTTCGTCCACTGCCAGTACTTGTTCCAACAGGCCAAATATCCGGACCCTGCGCAGCCGTGAGGATCGAGGCCGATTGCCGGAGTAGGCAGCTTACTTGAGTGGCAGCGCGCGCAGCGTTCGGCGAAGACGATCTTGCCGCGTGTCAGTTGCGCGACATCCTTGGAGAGATAGCCGTCCCCTCCAGGGGCGTCCTTCAATTTGTGCGGCGCGGTGGCCTTGAGGAAGAAGAGGGCCATGTTCGGGGTCTGTGCTTCGGTCGCCTCCCAGTAGGCGGAATTTTTACGCGCGGCGGCGATCTGTATCGGCGTGATCGCTTGGCCGCCGGTTAACGGTTTGAAATGCAGCAGCCATTCTTCGCTGAACAATCCGATGTTGAGGAAGACGCGATTGAGCGCCCCCATCGCCCCCGCCGAATCCGCACCGTCTTTCAGAACGCGTGGCGTCCAGACGGTATTCGGTGGTTCAAAAAACATCGTGAGGGGCCCGGTTTTGACATAGTCATTGAACTGCCGGTTGTTCAGAGCGCCGCCGCTCAGGGTTTCGTGACCCCAGCGCTTGGCCATTTCCAACCGCGGACCCAGCTGATAAATTGCATTCATGGTGCGTGGATTGTTGATGTAGTCGGTTGAGATCAGCGAGGTATCCAGTGCGCCAGGACGCGAGGTGTGGAAAATCTGATACGGAAAGCTGCTCTCGTCGGCTTCCCACGCAAAGATACGATCGAGCCAGAAGTACTGCGCCCCGACATTGGAGCTTAGATTCTTCCATTCGGGGTGCTCAGGGTCTTGCGGTGGCTTCACCGGGTTCGGGCCGACGTGGCAGAACCCGCAGGACATGCCGACACGATAGGGCTTCACCAGGTCTTTAGAGAGGTAGTAACTCGGATCTTCGTAGTAGCGATTCGGGTCCCACTTCTTGGCGGCCTGTTCATCAAAGTCAGGGTTGGGGAAGAGCCGTAATCCCACAGTGCCTGTTGCATAGCCGTAGAATGATCCGACCGGTACGGTTTTGCCTCGCGCTCCAATTGCGACACCAGGGTACTTCGTTTCATTCTCGAATGGATCAGGAGGACAGTCAGAGCGGCGCTTGTCCAACCACAATCCGTATCGAGAGGGATCAGGGCCTGTCGCCTTTTCGAAGCAGGGTTCGTTGACGAGACCGAGATAGTGCCAACGGTTATCCCGGCTGAATTTCAGATTGGGGTGTGACGATAGGGTCTTGAGAAAATCGAGTGTGCCAAAGCTGGATTTGGAGATATGATCCCAGAGCCGGTCATTCCCCCCTGTCCAGATGATCCAGGTATTGCGGCCTTGTATCTCATGCGGCCCCAAGTTGATCCCGCTATCCATTTGAGAAAAGAAATCTTCATCGGCTGCTGGAAATGACGAAGCCGTACGATTGACGTGACGCGCCTCATCGACCACCTTCCCTGGCGTGGCGGCCGGTTTTATGAGAGATGAAAGGGAGCTACAGCTGAGAAGAAACGTAAAACAGAGCAGTGCAATGATTTTGACCTTCATTGAATTTGCTCCAGCAAAGTGAAGGGGTGTGCCGATGCGTGTACTTGAACGCTTTTGATGTGTAAACAAGAATGAGCTGGAATTGGAGTGGAGAGAAGAAAACGGTTCTTCGCACGAACCTTAGGCACGATCCGTGGCAACTCCTTGGCACGAAGAATGTGCCAGGAGTCTGTTCCGATTTGGTGGTGCCGTTGCTTGTGCAGAACGCGATACCGATACGGCGGTGATCGGAAGATAGAAGCCCGCCCCTCTTGGAAGCCGGAGGTGTCATTCATGGCTGGCCCCTATGCAAGGCTCAGTGAGAGAAACGAGTGACACAGTGCATACAAACAATTACGTACCGCAGCATGTAGCCTGTAGGTATGCTTGCGTAGCATTTTCCGCAATACCACTTTCGTAGGGGCATACGGACTGCGCATCCTAATCTTGGGACATGTTCTCTACCTCGCCGGAACCATAGTGGTGTCGCGGTCTGGTCTATTTTGCCTGTCCTGTCTATCTGGTTCATCTGGTTAGTTGCGTTCAACCAATAAACCAGACAAACAAGATAGACCTGAGAGACCAGATCAACCTGGCAACTTGGTATCTATACTATAGAGGGAGGGAGCCGCAGCTCCGAGTCTCGCAGAGCCGGGGCTCCCGTGGCGCTGACGCTCAGGCAACCAGGAGGCTCACAACCAGGGGGAGGGTCCGGTTGGGTATGCTCCAGAGTCAATTCGCCATGTGGTCTCAGACATGAATCCTCGCCGTTGAGTGCTCACACATGAGCCCAATGACTGATGGTCGACTGCGCATCCCGCTCCAAATGAGTTCTTTTACATCTTCTACGCCGGTTCTTACTGATGCTTTCTATGACGAGGCATAAAGCAATGACTGTGCCAGCGGAGTTCTCACGCCAGCCTTGGGAAATCCTTTGAGATATTTCAAATCATAAGTCTTTTGTGCTATCGGAGGGAAACGCGTAGGCAGAGCACGGTGATCAACACGATCTCAACTGAATCCATTTTGATTCTATTAGAATCCAATTGGATTCAGTTGCTGCGGCGCGCAGGGCTTCCGGAGCGCTGCCCCAGGAGCCGCCGCGAATTACTTTAGGCGTGCCCATTGGCGGTCCGGCAGGGTTCTGAGACGGGCTGGCCTGGTAATAGTCTGGGTCATACCAGTCGCTGACCCACTCTCACACATTCCCGGCCATGTCATAGATGCCATAGGGGCTCTTGCCTTCTTCAAACGTTCCCACCGGCATCAACGCGCCGTGGTTTTTCCAATGCTCATGGTTCACGGTGGCAAGAAACTTCGTTGGGTGCTTCCCCCAGGGATAGGTGACCGATCTCCGTTCTTTCAGACGGTCGTTCTGTTCCATGCTGCGTGGACTTGATCCCGCTCCTTTGAGTCACGCCGTGCGTTCGTTCTTCTTTCCGTCCTGTGAGGTTCCAGTCTCGCTTGCCGGCGTCTCACGCTGATTCCATTTGTTTGGCTCATCTGGTCTGTCTGGCTTCTGTGGTTCAACTAAATAAACAACAAAGACTAGACAAAACAATTCATGAAACTTCTACTGCAAGCACGGATACGCGGCTGTGACGAGCCTTCGGTCGGCGGGCTCGCCCCTCGGACCCTCCATGTACTGCACGAGTACGCCTCAGGT
>JBDTPK010000148.1:0-6615 GCA_039932735.1 Nitrospirota bacterium | reverse complement strand
CGTTCAAGACTCGCGGCGAGGCGCAACAGCTCGACATCGGACCAGGGCGGCACAAACCGGATCGACAGCAGTGTCGGTTTACCCTCCGTGAGGGTGCCAGTCTTATCGATCACGAGCGTATTCACTTTGCCGAACACCTCCAACGCTTCAGCCTTCTTCACCAAGACACCAACCGTGGCTCCGAGTCCGGTACCCACCATGATCGACATCGGCGTCGCCAATCCCAATGCGCAGGGGCACGCAATAATCAGGACCGCCACGGCGTTGACAAGCGCATAGGCCAACTTCGGCTCTGGCCCCCAAATCACCCACGCCGCCGCCGTCGTCAGAGCCGCAACCACGACCAGCGGGACAAAGTACGCTGCGGTGACATCGGCCATTCGCTGGATCGGTGCCCGGCTCCGTTGTGCCTCACTCACCATCTGCACAATTCGGGCAAGCATCGTATCTCGCCCGACTCGTTCAGCCACCATCACTATCCCGCCTGTGCCGTTGATCGTGCCACCGGTCACTCGCACTCCAACGGTTTTTTCAACCGGAATCGATTCCCCCGTGATCATGGATTCATCCACAGCGGTCGTACCTTCTTGGATCATCCCGTCGACCGGCACTCGCTCTCCTGGCCTGACACGGAGTCGATGGCCTACCTGAACGTGCTCAAGCGGCACATCCTCTTCCCGTCCGTCCGACGTGATCAGCCTGGCGGTTTTTGGCGCAAGCCGGAGCAAGGAACGAATCGCCGAGCTCGTCTGACTCCGAGCCTTCAACTCAAGGACCTGGCCGAGGAGGACGAGCACCGTAATCACAGCCGCTGCCTCGAAATAGACCGCGATCGAGCCATCATGCAGGTGGAATGAGCTGGGAAGCAGCGACGGCGCGACAGTGGCCACCGCGCTGTAGCCATAGGCTGCACCTGTTCCCATGGCAATGAGCGTGAACATGTTGGGGGCTCGGTTCACCACCGAAGCCCACCCGCGCTGGAAAAACGGCCAGCCGCCCCAGAGCACCACCGGCGTCGCCAGGAACCATTGCACCCAATTTCTCACCGAACCCGTGAATACATCTGGAAGCGACAAGCCGGGAACCATATCGACCATGGCCAGAAGCATCACCAAGACGGATGGCGCGAGACAAATCCAAAACCGCTTGCTCATGTCCTCGAGCTCGGGATTCCGTTCATCTTCGAGTGAGACAACTTTGGGTTCCAGCGCCATCCCGCAAATCCGGCAGGCCCCCGGTTGCCTCTCAAGCACTTCTGGGTCCATCGGGCAGATGTACTCGACCACCCCACCGGATGGAACCGGCATGACGGGGGGAGCGCGCTGTTCAGGGGGAGTGAGATAGTGGATCGGATCGACCTGAAACTTGGTGAGGCAACTCGTTGCACAAAAATAATAGGTCTTCCCCTGATACGTATAAGAACCCGCTGCCGTGGCTGGCTCCACCGTCATTCCACACACGGGATCGATGGCTGCAGCCCCGGTCGCGAGCGGAGTAGGCTGCATCATCGGAAGGGGCCTTCTTGTGGTTGGCTTCGCAGAACTGACCAGCTGTGGCTGCAACGCCCCCTCTGGATCGGCCTTGAATCGTTCAAGACAAGACAAGCCGCAAAAGTAGTAACTCTGGCCTCGATGGTCGTGACTTCCGGCTGCTGTTGCCGGATCGACCGTCATCCCACAGATTGGATCAATCGCCATCTTTCCTCAGAAGGAGTGCTGGGTGTCACGTGCTGCTTGCTAACTGTTCGGACTACCGTCTCTCAGCTCTGTCGAGTTCACTTCTTCGTGTCGTTCTCAAGAATGCTCCGAATGATCGTGATGACATTTTCAGGCGTCATGTTCGCACCATCGACTTTAATATTGCCATCCAACAAGACCGACGGAGTGGACGACACTTTAATCCGCTCGCCCCACCGCTTGCCTTCCTCCACGGCCCTAGCCGGTTTTCCACTTTCCATGCCGGCCTCGAATGCTGCCACATCCAAGCCGACTTCTTTGATCAACAACGAGCGAATCGAGCGATCCAACACCCCATCAATTTTGTCTTTATGGATCGTGCGAAACAAGACTGTCTTCATTTCGTTGCCTTTTCCCATCATCTTGGCCTGCTCATACATATCGAATGCTGTCGGGAGCTTTCCGCGAATGACAGGGTACCCGACCATCGTGATCTCCACCTTGTTGCCGAATTCTTTCACGAGCAGCGGTAATCCTATCTCGTCGAAGTGGTGGCAATGCGGGCAGTAGAAGTCGGCGAACTCCATCAACTTCACCTTGCCGGGTGCATGTGTGGATACCTCGCCCGACACGATTTCGAACTTGCCATTCAAATCAAGGGGCACAGCAGCGGCTGGTGAAACCCACAGAATGAGAACGATCCATACGACCGCGCACACCGCCGAAGCCCATTGCACAGACTGTCTGTTCACCATCTCGACTCCTTTCTTGGATGTACATTGATCGTTCATTATATCGAATGCGCGGTGAACTTACTCCCGATCTTTTTGTGTTAGACTGCAGCCATGCTACGTAAGGGGCTCTCTATATTGGCCTTGCTCGTCCTGCTCGCAGGCTGTGCCTCGACGCAAGAGGCGGAGGACGCACAGGAGATCACCTTCCTCCAAGTCAAGGCAACGCCATACTCCTTTCAAGGTCAATCGACGGTCTTTGGTGGTCGAGTATTGTCGGCCCGACGACAGAAAGACGGGACGAAGATCGAGATCCTCCAGTTGCCGCTCGATCGATCAAAGCGCCCCGGATACGACTTGACCCAATCACAGGGCCGCTTCATCGCCATCTACCGAGAATTCCTCGATCCCGCGACCATCCCACCGGGGACCAGAGTCACTGTGACCGGCGAGGTCTCCGGCTCCATCACACAACCGTTGGACGAAACGGACTATACCTATCCCGTTATCAAGATCAATCGTGTGCAAGTGTGGCCCGGATCGGAATACCTCGTCCCCATCCGTCCCTACATGGGGCCCGGTCCCTATTGGGGGCCTTACTGGAGCCCCTATTGGTATCCTTGGCCTTATTGGTAACAGCAGGGTGCTGAAACAGCCAGCAAGCGGCGTTCTCAGTCGCCCGTCTCCCTACAACGTACCCCAACTACGTTCGGTCGCCGAACTCCCTGCGGCCTTGCCCGTGGAACGGCGCGTCTTGTCGCGCCGGGGTTGGGTGGGTGAGACCAGTGCCTGTTTGAGCATTCTGAGTGAGTGCTGTCCTGTTGTGCCGCACATGTGCGAAAGGCGAGACGACCGGGACTCGCGCGACAAGCGGGAAAGGCAGAACGGGTTCATCTGGGGTATTGTGTTCATCTGCTTAGTCCAGTCCAACCAAAACAAACGAGACAAACCAGAGCAACCAGTCGGTTCTCGCATGTCTCGCTCTTCCCGCACATCTCGCGTATTCACCGTCCCAACGACCCGACGATCCGCTCGACCCGATCGTCACGCCCGCCGAGACTGAGGTACTGGTGATAGTGGGCCAGGGCTTTCGGCAAGTCTTTCCGATGCAACTCATAGAAGACACCCAAGTTGTAATGCGCCTCAGCATAGTCCGGTTTTAGCGCGACGGCTCGCTCATAGGACTGTTCCGCCTCTTCAAGCCTATGCAGACCTGTGTAGATCACACCTAAGTTCATATGCGCTTCGGCATACTCCGGGCGGTACCGCAACACCTCGCGAAATTCCCGTTCTGCCTCCTCGGGCCGGTCCTGGCTCCGATGAATAAACGCGAGATTGTAGTGGGCATCTACAAATGAGGGTTTTGCTGCAATGGCCTGTCTGTACGAGTCGGCAGCTTCCGCGAGCGCGTTGTCCTTCTCCGCCATTCGCCCGGCAAGGTACCACCCATCCGCATACTTAGGATCAAGCTTCAGCAACCGGCCGACCATTTCTCGTGCCCCGCGACTCTCTCCCTGTGCCTCATACAGCAACGCGAGACTATACAAGGCATCACGGTGGCTCGGATGAGCGGCCAACAACGTTTGATAGGTCCTGGTGGCCGAGGCGACATCACGACGTTGCTCGTACAACTTGGCTAAGTCGAGGTACGAATCGGCATGGCGTGGATCGCTCTCAATCGCCCGCTTGAGAGCCTGCTCCGCTTCCGCCAATTTCCCCTGAATCCGATAGACCTCGGCCAGATCGTTCAAGGCTTCAGGATAATCCGGCTTCAGCTTAAGTGCCTGGGTGAAGGCATCGACAGCCTGAGCCGGTTTCTTCTCCCTGAAATAAATCGCGCCGAGTAGATAGTGCGCCTCAGCTGAGGAGGGATTCGATTCGATGGCTTTTCTCGCAGCCTCGGATGCCGCAGCAAGATCACCTTTTTTCAGCAGTGCGACGCCTCGCTCATACTGACGCTGCGCGGCATCCGGTTGCCCAGCCGCCGCCGCGACCGGGACAAGAGCAGCAACTATGGCTTGGCACAGGATGAGCAACACAATGGCGCGATGTTGAAGGAGCTGATTCATAGTCAGTTGAGACCTTCCCTTTCCATGCCTGCACCAGCCCAGCAAACTATAGACGGCAGCAACCATGAAATCAACGAAGCGCACCTGACCTGTGATCGGTGCGCGCGGAGATGCTCGCAGGGTGAGCAACCGATTCGACGAGATGGCTACACTCCTAGCATGAGAAGGATCAGACATGTGAATACAAGACAAAACTCCGATCAGGCGCTGCACATGCTTCCTTTTTCTTGGAAGGAGATTCTTCAATGGCTTATAATGATGTCGTCGATTCCACGGGAGGGCTTACCATGGATATTGTCACCGCGCAGCACATCGAGAGTTCACCGGACGTGGCAGGCGGAAAGCCTCGGATAACCGGACGCCGCATTACTGTACAAAATGTCGTGATCTGGCATGAGCGGATGGGCCTGAGCGCGGATGCGATCGCCTCCCAGCATGGATTGTCCTTGGCCGACGTATACGCCGCACTGGCATATTACTACGATCATCGCCAAGCCATAGATGAGGCCATCCTGACCGACGAATCCTATGTCGCCGAATTGCGGAATCGGACGAAGTCAAAACTGAGCGGAAAAATTGGTGGATGACCGGCTCAGGTTCTATATGGAAGAACATGTTCCGATTCCGAAAGCCGTGACGGAAGGATTTCGCAGGCGCGGCGTGGATGTGATCACGGTCCAAGAACTTGGCTTACAGGCAATCGAGGATGCGCGACACCTTGAACGAGCGTCCCAATACGGCCGCGTGGTGGTGACGCAGGATGCGGACTTTTTACGGCTGCACGCATCCGGCCTCCCGCATCGAGGCATTGCATACGTACATCAATAAACATCGGTGTCCCACATTCTACGATCCCTCGTGTTACTTCACGATGCATTGTCCTCCGACGACATGGTTCGCCACGTCGAATTTCTCTGATCCGCCATCCCGCCTCGAGTGCATGCTTCTTCGCTGCAACGGTGAGTAGCCGATTCGACGAGTGAGGGGATCACTGGACGATCCATCGACTCTTTCTGAACACCCGTATACCGTCGCTATGAGCAAATAGGGTCGGTGAAAGATCTAAGAGGTCTGACCCCTTTGTTTTCGCCTGCAAAGCCGATCACAATTCAACAAGGTGGAAACAATTCTGCGTCGATATCAAAATGTATGATTACAAGACGCGACCCCACTTTCACTTCTTCGTTTAATGTGACCCATTTTATATCGAAGGGTTAGGCCTCGGCCGCTTCGATGATTGCCAAAGCATGCTTGATGTCATAGGCGATCAAGAAGCCGGTATTGTAGGCGACGCGCAGCCCGGTGTCAGTATCACTCTCGTTGACCACCGTGGCGTATTCCGTTCGGTACTTGGAGACAATTGCGGCTACGCATGCATTCTGAGAATTGCCGCCCTTGAAGAAGTACAGAGGACCTCCGGAAAAGCCCTCGTTGTTTATGGCATCAACGTGCAGAGTCTTGGGAAACTCGAACGAGACGGCAGACAGCGTTCCCTTCTTGACAAACGGACCGGGGAGACCGGCAGACAGTTCACCGTAGTCCATCCAGAGTTTGTACGGGAACCCGAGGAAGAAGACGTCCTGACCGAGCGCTATCTCACCGAAGCCCAGCGATACCTCAAGCTCCTTTGGGGTGAAACGCGACGACGCTTGAAGGACGGCGATGTCCAAGTCCCCCCTCCCGCGGCCGACGACGCGGACCTGGCCCTTGAGCCATTGCCCGTTGTGCAGAACTTGAAGCTCAATCTCGGATCCCGATTCAGGGATCAGATGACGCGCCGTGACAAGGTATTGCGACTCACCGACATCAACTGCGAAGGCCGTCCCATACTCGGCGGCACGGATGAAGAACGTACGGTGCAGGATGTTTGTGGGCACCATGGCGTGACCTGCGAGACCTAACTATAATTAGACTGATCCGCATAAGATGCGGATCTCTGGTTTTCAGTCCGCTTAACCGGCCTTGGAATTTCCGCCAAAGGCCTGGTAACCCCTTTACCTTCGATTGTTCGCTCCCTGCCACACGGTTTATCACGGCATCTTATGCGGATCAGCATAAGGCCACCGACGGTTCAGCGCAAGCGTAGCGGATCAGCAATTACAACAGAAGCGCTCATGAGTAATGCGAGATAGGACAACA
>JBDTPK010000147.1:0-6617 GCA_039932735.1 Nitrospirota bacterium | reverse complement strand
GGCGTCGGAGCCTCTGCCTTCTGTGCAACGGCAAGGCCATGATACAGGCCAATGACACCCGCAATAAGTATGAAAAACAAGCCCACCGCAATTCGTGGGGCATTCGGTGTGCGTCGTACCATCCTCAATCCCGTTTACATCCGACAAAATGGAAATTCACCCCCCACCCGACCGGATCGCTTGGGTCGGCCGATTCATAGGTGCCGACGGTGAAGTTACATTCTTTCATGCCTCGCTTGATCGCTCTCCCAAAATCAATCATGTTTCGAATCTCGGTCTTGTCGATCTCCTTGATGACAGATCGGACCTTGATGCCGGCATAATCAGCGCGCGAGCTCCCGATCACTTCGAACACCGCAACGCCTTGCGCCCGTTCCAGCTTCAACTCCTTTTTGATATCCTCGTCTACATCTCCAACGATGACACCGAATTCTTCACCCAATCGCGCGGCTTCATCCACGGTCATCGGCTCCTGATCCGCCGCGCTCACCAACGCCGGTGCGAGGCTGCTCAGAGCTCCCATGCACAGGCTGACCCCCAAGACAAAAACCCTTCCACTCCAAAGAGCCTTTGTGTGAGCACTGACTGAACTGCTTCGAATATCCTCCAAATCTCCGTGCCTTTCATCGTACTGCCATCTCACCACGAAACTCAGCAGTCTGCGGAAGATCACTCCCGCAGGATGCTCAAAAAGGCCGTCCAGCAAGGCAGCAGCGAACCATCACTTTATGAGAGGTGGGTGGGATGATCCCACTTGGGCATGTCCAACGAGGGCTTTCTTAATCCGTGCATTGCGCGAGCACGGGGATCGTCCCAGCTTCCCCGCCTCCTTTTTCAGCATCCTGCTAGAGCTTCGTAATAGGGTCGATGACCAACTGAAACCAGGGCGCGACAGATTTCTGCCCATTCCGCTCTTTGTTCTCACCGTTCCATACGGCGAATGACACAGCTTGCACCCGGCCGGGAATCAGCTTAGCTTCGTTCTCCTGCTCTTCACTCGCCAAGGGTCTGCGCATGACAACATGCCACACCCCATCTTTCCACGCAGCCTTTCCCTGAACTCGGCCCTGCTTGTCTTTGGTCGTCAACGTACTAAAGCCCCCACCGATGAGGTCCTCGACAGAAGAGGCTCGTCGTGGAATGACTTCGAACGTCCGCACGCCGTCGCGAGATTTCTCGGACCTCTTGGCGGCCCGGCGATCGATATCACTTTGCCAATCGGCCTTCCAATGCCAGATATTGATGTAGTGATCGAGTTGACCCATGCAGAAAAACGCGGGAGCATCGCCGAGCGGCAGTCCGATCGCCACGCCGTCGCGAAAGGTCCCCGGCGTCAGACGGTCGTTCTTCGTGTTGTCCTGCCATTCAAGCAAAAACGCGATCTCGGTGCCGTTATGAAGCGACCGCACCGTCAAGGCTCGTGCGCTCGGCTCCGGCCAGACCGGCCTGGTAATCACTTGACCACTCAATGGAAGCGTCATCGGCGAGACCTTGGCCCAACCGCCATCATCAGGCTCCATCGGCAGCTCTCCCTCCACGAGGCGCGCGCGAATAATCATCCCCTCGGAACTGACGAGAGGCACACCAACGCCGACTAAGCCGCCGGCTATAACCAGAATGAAGAAGAACAGGAGCAGGACCGGGCGGGAAGACATCGTCGTCGTTGTACGCACTATTCAAAGCCCTCGCATGACCGGCGCGAGCACATCGTATGGGCTCAGGCTACCACACAGCCCGAACGGGGTTAACCGACCGCAGGTGTATTGCTACCAGAGTTTCACACGGCGAATTTTGTTTTCACCCCGTTCGCAGATGTAGAGATACCCCTGGGAGTCCAGTGAGAGTCCGACTGGAGAATTTACGACAGCCTCCACTCCGAGAAGCCCATCTCCATGTTTCACCATACCTGCCGACTCTTTCGCCACGAAACGCGCGGCGCCGCAGCCACCCATATTCTTATCTTCGTAGCCGCTTTCTCCATTGCCCGCCACCGTCGTGATCAGGCCGGTTGAAACCTCGACCTTGCGCACACGATGGTTCATGGTGTCGGAGATGTAGAGATTGTCTCGCTGATCGACCACCACGGCTTCCGGCGCATGGAGCATGGCTCTGATGGCCGGCTTGTCGTCACCATCGTACCCGTACCGGCAGACGCCGGCCACCGTCGAAATAATCCCACTCTTGTGATCGATGCTGCGGACGCGGTTACTGCCCTTGTCGACAAAAATAACATCGCCTTTTCCGTTTACCGTGAGCCCGACGACATCATAGAGGCGAGCCTCGAGCGCGGGCTTTCCATCGTCGAGATACATGGACATATCCAGTCCGTCCGAACAGACCGGCATGAGCCAGCCATGGTCGTCGCTGAAATCGATGCCGATGGCATCGCCGGAGAGCACCACCAGATTCCTCGCCACGAGTGGCTGCTCACGAGCTTCATCCTCTGCCGTCCACGTCCCGGCAACCGTCGTCACCATGCCTGTCAGAGGATCGTAGCGACGGATTCTGTGCGCCTGGGTGTCGGCGATGTACATCACGTCATTGAGGTCGAACGCGATTGCTGCCGGCCAGGTCAGATTGACCTCAAGGGCCGGACCATCTCCATTGAACACATGCTGCCCGGTTCCGATAATCGTCGTGATGATGCCGGTCTCACGGTCTACTTTCCTGATACGGTTACTGCCGGAATCACAGATATAGAGATCGTTGTGGGAGTCGAACGCGACGTCGAGCGGCAAATAGAGCCCAGCTTCCCCGCAGAGGCCTTCGTCGCCGCTATAGCAGGTTTCGCCGATCCCGGAGAAATTATGGAGCGTACCTTCCCTGAGATTAACCCGCCGGACACGATCGGACCCGGACTCGGCAAAATAAAACCAGGTCTCGTCCTTGTCGAGCGCGGCGTGATGAGGCAGTGGGGTCCCTGACTTCACCGCCCGTTTTCCGTCGCCGGTGCTCCGGGCCTTGCCGTTGCCTGCAAAGGTCTCGATGTAGCCTGTCGCGAGTTGAAGCTCGACTTCCATATGCCTGTCGCCCTATCTCGGCTGGTTAGCCGCGTGATGCTGAATGAACCGGCGCGGCTGACTGTTCCACGGAAGTCGGTGCTTGCACTGTGGGCTCAGGAACCGCTTGCTGAGGAGTGGCGGCCATCGTCTGCTGGACCGCTTGGGCTTCGGCTTCAATCGCGTCCGCCTCATGCACGGACTTCTTGAAGCCCTTGATCGCCTTACCGATGCCTTCGCCCAACTGCGGCAATTTGCCTGCGCCGAAGATGACCAGCACAATGAAGAGGATCAGGATCAACTCTGTAAAACCAAGACTCCCAAACATGGTGTGCACCTCCCTATGAATGGAGCGATCAGGATGCGCTGCTCTCAGTGGTCCGTTTGGAAAATCGTTCCTTCAACCGCTTCCGTGCCTGCTCAGCCTGTTCGAACATCTTCGCCTTGTCATAGACGCTAATCAAGTTATAGTAGGCCAGCGGCTCTTCGGGATTTTGTTCGACGGCATCTTCCATGACCTTAATAGCGAGATCAGTCTTTTTGTGATTCAATGCCAGCTCCATCAGCTTGAAACTGCCCTCCAGATGCTTCGGGTCCAATTCGAGCGTGCGGACATAACATTGAATGGCCATGTCGATGGTGTTGTAGTCCGAGACTTGGGGATTGTCGAGCTCAACATAGACACCGGCGAGATTATACCAAGTCATGGGATCGTCCGGTGTAATTTCCACAAGACGCTCGTAATACCCCTTGGCTTCCATAAACTTCTTTTTATCGGCATAGACTCGCCCAAGATTGAACAGCGCCAGGACATCGTGAGGAAACACGTCGAGCGCATGTTTGAATTCGATTTCTGCTTCGTCGGTCATCGCCTTCGTCGCGTAGATCGTGCCCAAATTCGAATAGTACATCGCGAGCGACCGATTCATCTCTGCGCGGAGCCCTTCCGCCATCTCAATCGACTTCTTGACCTCCACGAGCGCGTCATCCATCCGGCCTTTGCTGAAATACAGCTCACCTAGTCGGCAGCGGGCCTGGAAATCGTCTGGTTCGATTGCCAACAGTTTTTCAATCTCAAGGATTTCTTCGTCGGGGCTCAGCGGTTGATCGCCGGAATCGACGAGGGTCTGGATTTGTTCAGGAACAGAGGCGGATGGTTCGTTCATACGATTCCCTGTAGTAAAAAAGTCTTTAGATCTGTCCGCCCACCAATGAATCCGGTGTGCTGACCATGGGCGCGTTCTTTGCCGGCGCCTGATCCGTCGCATCGCGCCGGTGCCGATCCATCGTTAAGAGCATGGCGCCGAGTACCACCATGAGCGTCAGATTCGAATAGAGAAGCGCATAGCCCGCAATAAACATCAATCCAATGCCATAGCCGGCTAGTCGCCCCATGTTGAGTAGCTTAATGACCGTGTACGACCAACACAGCAAGCCTGTCAGGTAGAACGCAAACGGGAGGAAAAACGTGTAGCCCATGCCGAACTGAAAAATCCACCCGATGCCGTCTGCCGCCTTACGAATGCTACTGGCCATCCCGGCATCATACCGATGGAGCAGGTAATCTAAGAACAACATCACCGTAAATACCGATATGGAGGTCGCCCAAAACCAGATGGCGCGCCGGCGTTGCCGCTGATTGCGCGTCCGAAACGAGACGCCCTGCCCATAATAGGCCCACATCACCAGGATGCTTGACAAGACCAAGAGCCCTTCACCTCCGCGATGCGCCTCGTACACAAAAGGCGGGGCCGCGACGGTTCCGATAAAACTATAGATGGTCGACATGATCTGATAATACAACCACCCCCCAACCCCCAGAAGATAGGTGCTACCCATCGCCCGATGTGACCATTCCGTGTGGTTAGAGAGATATTCCACCATCAGACAGACCAACGCGACCAATGCCACGAGGTTGTAAATAGCAGACCACAAGAAGGCGGGTGGGATCAATAAAAATCCCACCGTGAGGAGCAACAGGAGCGCGACACAGGGAATGACGATGATGTTCGATCCGGTAAACCCACGATTGGCGACCCGATTGATGGCCGCCACACTCAGAGCAAGAAACAGAAGAATCGCCACAACATTGAGCAGCCACTGCCCGATCTGCGTCAGCGCCGTGAAGGTCGGGATAATCCATTCATGCTCCTGCGCGAGCTTGCTCAGATGCATCCCTAGCCGCGACACGAGCCGATACAGGATCAATTCTGCGAAGGACACGATCAGAACAAGCTTGATCGTGTATTGAAACAGCAGGGATTGATCGCTCAGCTTCCCCGTAATCCGGTCGATGGTGGGATTCACCGCAATCACGCTGTACTCCCTGGAGGAACATTCGAATGATTCCGACCGGAAAAAAACAGGGTCAACGTCGTGCAGGACAGACTCATAACGACCCCGCTGGCTGTGTCACGCCCACTTCCTGGGCCTTAGCCCGCGCGATATACAGCAATCCGTCGGCCATCGAGTAGTTGAACGGCAACTCGCACACGACTTCGCTGACTTTTTCGTAGACATGCTGATACAAGCGCTCCGCTTCGTCCGGTGTCATGCCTTCCGACACTTCATAGAAGAAGCCTAGGCTCAAGTCCTCTGCCGACGGGCGCATGATCCGCCTGATTCCATAGCTACCGGGGTCGCTCATGATCGGCGCTTCTTTTTCCAAATCGAAGAGGCAGGGCTGACACGAGAACCCGTACAATCCCTGTAGCCGCTCGTTCTCCACGATGAAATTCATCGTCTCCCTGGCTTCCTCTTCCTTCTCAGTCGGGAACCCGACAATGATATAGCAATGCAACGCGATCCCCAGGTCGATGCAATCGTCGGCAATCCGACGCACCCATTCCTGCTTGATCCCTTTCTTCATAAAGTCCATCACCCGCTGATTGAAGGACTCCAATCCGAACACAATCTTCAGGCACCCGGCATCCCGCATCGACCCCAGGAGCTCACGGGTCAGATGCTTCTCGAACCGCATCTCGCAGGTCCATTTGATGTCCAACTTCTTGTCGATGATCTGCTGGCACAACCGTTTAGCCGGTGAGAGGGCCACACACTCGTCGGTAAAGAAGAACCGCTGAGCCCCATACCGCTGTTTGAGCCACTCCAATTCTTCGATCGTCCTTCCCGGTTCTTTCTGTCTAAAGTTCTGGTGATCCAGCGTGAGGGCGCAGAACGCACAATCCTTGTAGTAGCAGCCTCGTGAAAACTGCACGGGTAATACCGGCTCCGGTGACAAATACAGTTTGAGCGGGAAGCCGTCGTAGTTGGGCGCCGGTAACTGGTTGATATTCTCAGAATAAAACGGCTGGTTGATCGTGATCTTCCCGTTCTGGCGGTAGATCAGGTTCGGGACTTTGCTGAAATCTTTTTTCCCGGCCAATTGATTGACGAGTTCGAGCAACGCGGTTTCGCCCTCGAACACGATGATATCGTCGGTCAGATCGAAGAGACTCGGGCAGCGACGCACGTTGTCGACCAATCTGGTGAAGATGCTGCCGCCGATGGTCAGGTGAATGTTGGGAGCGGCTTCCTTGATCAAGCGACAGAGTGTCAGACCGGGGATAATCTGCGAGGTCGCCGTAATCGACACGCCGATCAAATCCGGCTGGTCAC
>JBDTPK010000146.1:0-6641 GCA_039932735.1 Nitrospirota bacterium | reverse complement strand
CCAATTCCGTGACCGGGCCGATGTCACAATTGACATTATCCAAACACAGTGGGCCTCACCGCTTAAGTATCTCTAGTTATTCGCCGATATTGGAGGAGAGCCGGCGTCAGCCTCATGGCCGCCTGGATGTGGGGTACAGAGCGATACGTTTGGTCGGCCGTGTGATTACTGTCAGTGAGATCTGAGAATGGATTGCTCGATCACGGCAGAGGAATTCCAACGGTTCCGGACACTCATCTACGATGAAAGCGGCATTTCTCTGGGCGAGCATAAAAAAACGCTCTTGGCGTCCCGCCTCTCGAAGCGAATGCGAGTGCTTGACCTGGCGACCTTTTCGGACTACTACACAAAGGTGACGCAAGATCCCACCCGTGAGGAATTCACACGTATGCTGGATTTAATTTCGACGAATAAAACCGACTTTTTCCGTGAACCCAAACACTTTGACTTTCTGCGCGAGCGGATCATTCCGGAGCTGGAAGACACCAAACGCATTCGAGTATGGTCCTCTGCCTGTTCGACGGGGGAAGAACCCTATACGATTGCCATGACTCTCTTCGATCACATCAGGAATCCAGCCCAGTGGGATTGCAAAATTCTCGCCTCTGATCTCTCGACCAGCGTGCTCGCCAAGGCGGCGGCAGGCACCTACCACGAAGAGCGCGTGCACAACGTGTCCGCCGATATCGTGAAGCGGCATTTCCTCCGCGGACGCGGCGAGAGTGCAGGTCTGCTCAAGATCAAAGCGCACCTGATCGACATGATTCGATTCCAGCGACTCAATCTCATGGACGATGAGTTTCCGATCAAAAACCCACTTGATCTGATCTTCTGCCGGAACGTCATGATCTATTTCGATCGTCCGACCCAGGAAACGCTCGTGAACAAATTCTATCGCTACTTGAAACCAGGGGGTTACTTGTTTATCGGGCATTCCGAGATTTTGCAGTGGATGACTCATCCTTTCAAGGTCATTGCCCCGACGATCTATCGGAAAGAGAAATGAAGCGAAGTCTATGGTCTGATTTCGCAGATGCGAAGAGCGGCGCTCTCAATTCCGTCGAATATGGCAGAAGGGTTCAACCGGTTTCATAACAAAGAATATCAGATCTTCAATATCTGGAGCGGAAAGATCGAGACCGATTGATCAAGAATCTCAATCATGAGACGAAAATGCTACGGAACTTGATCAAGAAACTATAGGCAGGCCGCGATTGACAACATACGGGAGCCTCTTGTGGATCCTTTACCTGACACGCTTCGGGCTTCACGCTTCACGCGCGACGACCCGTTCGCCCATGTCAGACGGATGCACGATCCGCGCTTTCCCCATGAAATCGCCGCCATCTTGCCGGGGGAGTTTTTCGTCAGCGCCGATCCGATGATCGTCTACACGGTCTTGGGCTCCTGCGTGTCCGCCTGTATCCGGGATCCGATAGCCGGCATCGGAGGGATGAACCACTTCATGTTGCCGGCTCCGAAAGAACACCAATCCGTGGATGCTTGGGGAGGAGAATCGAGACGGTACGGTTCGTTCGCCATGGAAGGTCTGATCAATGAAATTCTCAAACGGGGAGGGCTTCGGCACCGGCTCGAAGTGAAGCTCTTCGGTGGCGGAAAGATTTACGACGGTAACATCGATATCGGTGCGAACAATGCTGCGTGGGTTTTGGAGTATCTGAAGAACGAAGGGTTGCAGGCGCAGAAGACCGATCTGGGAGACGTGTATGCCCGGAAATTATATTACTTTATCGACTCGGGCCGCGTGTTGATGAAAAAAATCCAACGGCTGAAGAACGATACGATCTTCGATCGGGAAATCCGTTATCAGCAGCGGTTGGCGCAGGCACAAGCGGCCAGCGATGTTACGTTGTTCTAAGCGGCGTGAAACGTCGTTCGTGAAGCGTATTCTGCTCCGGATTCAGACGCTTCACGGTTCACGAAACACGCTTCACGAGATTCGAGGGAGATTATGAAAAAAATTCGCGTCCTGATCGTCGACGACTCGGCGCTGATGCGGCAAGTGTTAGCGCTACTGCTGTCAAAGGATCATGGCATCGAGGTGATCGGCTCGGCGCCGGATCCGTTTATCGCGCGAGAGAAGATCAAGGCGCTGAATCCGGATGTCATCACGCTGGATGTGGAAATGCCCAAGATGGATGGGTTGACCTTCCTTGAGAAATTGATGGCGGGACACCCCATGCCGGTCGTGATGGTCAGCTCACTGACGGAAGCTGGATGCCAGACCACGCTCCGAGCGCTGGAGCTTGGCGCGGTGGATTTTATTACCAAGCCCAAGATCGATCTCCGGGAAGGCATGGAAGCGGTCGCACAGGACCTGATTGCGAAGATCAAAGCGGCGGCCATGGCGAAGGTGGGAGGCAAGGGGTTAGGGGGGCGAGGGAAGACCGGACCCCTTGCGTCCCGTCTCTTGCCGCCGGCCTCGTCAGCGATGATTAAGACGACCAATACCATTATCGCCATCGGTGCCTCGACGGGAGGGACGGAAGCATTGCGAGCGGTGCTCGAAGTCCTTCCGCCGAATACCCCACCGATCATCGTGACGCAACATATGCCGGAACGATTCACGAAAACGTTCGCCGATCGTTTGAATCAGCTCTGCCGCATTTCCGTCAAAGAGGCGGAGGACGGTGACAGTGTTTTGCCTGGGCATGCGTTGATCGCTCCCGGTAGCTATCACATGACATTGGTCCGCAATGGGGCCCGGTATAGTGTTCGTATCAACCAGGATCCTCCGGTCAACCGTCACCGTCCATCCGTCGATGTGATGTTCGACTCCGTTGCGCGCAATGCCGGAGCGAATGCCATCGGCGTGATCTTGACGGGTATGGGGGGCGACGGTGCCAGGGGGATGTTGGCCATGAAGCAAGCCGGCGCCTATACCATCGCCCAGGATGAAGCCAGCTGTGTCGTCTTCGGGATGCCGAATGAAGCGATCAAGCTCGGCGGAGTGGACAAGATATTGCCGCTCTCGGAGATTCCCAATGCGATTGTGGCCTATGTCTACAGCGGTAGAGCTGGTCGGTCTGGTATTTGGGTTGAACGAAATTCACCAGATGAACCAGCAGACGGAATAGACCGGACAGACCACCCCTGACGAGCGTCGAGGACGCGAGACCATCATGATGTATACGAAAGGATGATGCCATGCCGATCACAGAACGCATCGTGCCGCAGGGAATAATCTTGGACGTAGTGGGAGACTTGACCTATGCCAATCGGGCCGTCTTTAAGGCCGCCGTCGAGAAGGTCAAGCAAACCGGTTGTCGACATCTCATGGTGAATTTAGAGCACGTGCGGTTCGTGGATAGTGCGGGGCTTGGGCTGCTGGTGCTCGTGTCGCAGAGTTTCAAATTGGTGCAGGCCCAGGTCAGTCTGCTGAAACCGCAAAGCTATGTGCGGGAGATCATGAGCCTCTCAAATATCCAAAAGATGATACCGATCTATGAGAGGGAGGAAGACGCATTCACCGCGCGTGCGGTATAGACTCGGTTTCGGAAAAGCGCACATGATGAATCCCAACGCGATGACACGCATTGAGCAGGCTTCCGACCTATCTCCAGAGTTCGAGGCATCCGCTCGGACGATTCTCCTCATTGAGGACGAGGCGGTCACGCGGGCCAGTATGGCTGGGCGGCTGACGCGGCTGGGGTACCGAGTCCTTGAGGCTGAAAACGGGATGGTGGGTCTTGATGTGGCCAGGCGCGCACGCCCGGATCTTCTCATCGTCGATTGGATGATGCCGGAGATGGATGGGCCGACGTTCTGTGAAGCTGTGCGACGTGATCCCTTACTGAAATCCAGCCAGATCATTTTGATGACCGCCCACGACACACCGGCGCTGATTGCCGAGGGGCTGGCGCGCGGCGCCGACGATTTTTTGAGTAAAGCAGCCAGCCAGCAGGAAATTGTCGCCCGTGTACAAGCCGGTCTGCGTACAAGCCGATTGGTGCGTGAACTGGAAACGACCGGCTCTCGACTGGAGTCGTCCATGCGCCTACTGCAAGCGAAGCAGAAGGAGATGGAAGCTGACCTGCACTCGGCCGCTGCCTTTGTTCGCTCATTGCTTCCCCCGCAAGGGAATCCAGTTCGCGGTATTGACATGGCGTGGGAGTATCAGCCGTCCTTGATGTTGGGGGGCGATCTCTTCGGTGTGATGGCGATCGACGCGGACAATCTCGGTCTGTACATTCTCGATGCGTCGGGACACGGAGTTGCCGCTGCATTGCGCTCAGCCGCGGTGATGACGTTTCTGCGGGAGGATAACATCATTCAATTGTTCGGGTCGTACGATCCCGCGCTGGTTCTATTCGAGGCCAACCGGCGGTTTCCTTTGAGCGCCGACGGGGAGTATTTCACCCTGTGGGTGGGACACCTTCACCTCCCTACAGGCAGTCTATCGTATGCCTCTGCCGGCCATTCAGGCACACTGCTCAGCTCCGCTGGGAGCCCTTCCCGATGGCTGACGCACTCGTCGTTCCCTCTTGGGTTCGATCCTTCTGCTCAGTATACAGGCGAAAGCGTGTTGTTGAAGCCCGCAGACAGGTTGTTTTTATTAAGTGACGGGATCTACGAAGTATCCTCTCCAACCGGTGACGTGTGGGGACGTGAGCGTTTCCAGGCCGTGGTCGACGCAGGGAAGCGGACGTCTCTTTCTGCGACCATCGCCTCGTGCTATTCGGCAGCCCGGGACTGGCAGCAGGCGCAACATTTTCCCGATGATGCGGCGGTAGTGGGAATTGAACTGATCGGCCGCCTGGAGGAGGCAGATTATGGATAAGACTGTGGCCGTGGACCTTTCTATGGCATTAAGTCGAGTCGACGGCGATCAGGATTTATTCCTCACTCTGGCCGGACTCTTTTTGCAAGAAAGTCCGAAGGAGCTTGCGGCGGTTCATACGGCGCTGGGACTGCAAGACCGAGCCACGATGGTTGCGGCTGCGCATAAGCTCAAGGGGTCCTCCATCGAGATGTGCGTGCCTGGTCTCATCGACAGCGCGACTCGATTGGAAGAGTTGGCCCGGCTGGAGAAATTTGCTGAGGCCTCGCCTGTCTATGCAGAAGTCGAGATACGCTTGGCCGAAGTGCATGCCGCGCTTCGGGATTTCACTTCCAGAGGATGTGCAACATGATTGCCACAACCGAATCGCGCGTCAAGGCGCGTACCTTGCTCGTCGTTGCCGGTAATGCCGATACCCAGACCTTGATACTGGAGCATGCGAAAGCGAAGGGGCATTCGGTGATTGCGGCCTCGACCCCGACGCTGGGCCTGTCGACCTTCGATATGATCCAACCCGATATTGTGATTATGGATCTCTTTTTACCCGAACAAGATGGGATCGAGTTGGTGAAGCAGATTTGCGTGCGTCGCCCGACCTGCCCAGTCGTGCTCTTGACCGATGCAGGTCAAGGGGATTCGACGATGAAAGGGCTGCGTGCCGGCGCCCTCGATTATTTGCTGCAGCCGATTCACGAGGAAGCGTTTGCGCAGGTTCTACAGCGGGCAATCCAACGTCTACCTGCTTCCGTGGACGATGCGCCGGGTGTCGAGCGGCTGGAGTACGTGGTGGTCATGAGCCCCGATCCGCATGTCGTTGAAAGCACGGTGATCTGGCTCATTCAAGGGACTGCCATGGGGCTGTTGGATGCGCGACAGTTGCATCTTCGATCCGCATTGCAAGAACTCGTGATGAATGCGGTCGAGCATGGCTGCCTTGAACTCCGCTATCGTGACAAGATCGAGGCCGTGGCGAATGATCAGTATGATGAGGTGATTCGGCAACGCCGAGAAGATCCTCGCTTCCGGGACCGCCGGGTCACCATCCGTGCTCTGTATGATAAACGACAAGAGACCGTGACGTACCGGATTGCCGACGAGGGGAATGGGTTCAATTGGAAATCGCGCGTCCAATCAGGTTTTGATGTGTGCCCGGTAGGGGATGCCACCGGACGAGGCATCTTTCTCGCGCGTTCCTTCTTTCCCGAGATCAGGTACAACGAGAGCGGAAATGAGGTCGCGTTCACGGTTTCCCTCGCATGACGCCGGATACCAGGGAATGATGAATTGTGAATGTTGAAGGATCAGAATCGGACGCGGTCCGATGATCGCAGCATTCAATATTCATCATGTAACATGTTACGTTCGACAGACGGAGGTTTTATGGATACCACCAATCCCACTCGCTTTAAACTGCGGATTCCCAGCGACGCGATGTATCTCTTACTGCGCGAAGGCTGCATTGCCGAATTCAACGCAAGAAAGGCATCTGGGGAGAAGGTCGACTTACGAGGCTGCGATCTACGGGGTCTCGATCTACGCGGGCTGGATGCCGACGGGTTGGACTTCAGCGACAGCTACTTCCGTCAGACTGATCTGCGCAGCGTCGATTTTCGCAACGCGCGCCTTGAAGGCGCCAGCATCAATGCCGCGAAAATCTCAGGCGCCTACTTTCCCACCGAACTGACTGCCGCTGAAATCGAATTGTCCCTTCTTCACGGCAGCCGCATGCGCTACAGCTCGAAGCCCTAACCCGCATTATTCATGAACGCGTCTGCCGCAATCGAGGATTCGCCGCTACGACAAGCCTGGACGCGATAGCCCTGCATCCAGGCAGGCGTGC
>JBDTPK010000145.1:0-6754 GCA_039932735.1 Nitrospirota bacterium | reverse complement strand
TTTCGTGCGAGAAGCACCGGCGGGCTTCGCTCTCGAACGCCTCGCGACCGCCTTCATGAATATTCAGGGCTAGAGAACCGCGTCGACGAGCGTCTGGCGAATGAGTGCGTCGGCAACATTTTTCCCAGACACCGTATATGTGCCGGCGTCTACCGATCGGCTAATCCGCTGGATCCGCTCTTCCCGTGCGGCATCTGGCTGGTCGGCCAACGCTTTGATCCGCTGGATCTCCTTCGCCCGATCTGATATCTGCACCCGATCCTGGCGTCCATCCTGTTGTGTGGGCGGCTTCGCAATGATGCCATCGGTTCCTTGGACGCCGAGAAAAATCTTGGCAAGATGATCTGGCTTACCATGACCGGAGATTTGCATGACGATGAATCCTCTCAGTTCTTTCTTCTACTAGTTCAGCTCGACACCTTCTGATGGGTAAAGGGATGATCCTTGTCGCCTACAGTATCGGCCATCGGTTCTGAAAACTTGAGGGAAGGAGCATTTTTTTCTGTGTACTCATGAATCATGTTCGCCAGACCGATCCCTCCCGCTTCGGCTGCCAACCTTCCGATTTCTTGGTCATAAAAGGAGTAAAAGTAGGCCCCTCCTTTATTGTCCAGTGCCCCCTTTGGAACTGTCTCTCTCATCACTTTCAGTAGATTGGAGATAAAGAAGGCTTCGAATTCATGGGCTGCGTCCTTGAGATCGGCCATCTGCCCCTGCAGACCCTGGATGCGTACTTGTGGAACTCTTGGAAAGCCAAGTTGGGTCTCGGCCATGTTACCGATCGGGCTGAAACTCTTAATATCGTGGTACACGACAATATCCTATCGTTAATATATTTATATAAATGAGTGGTTTCCTGTAACGATCTCAATCGGGCACAACGCACGCGGACCACCGCCACGCTCAGAGTCTCACGTGCTTAAGAATTAAATTTTACATTATATAACATCCAGATTAGCCTGGAGGGCTCCGGCTGATCTAAGAGCTGACAGAATTGCGACCAAGTCTCTGGGGGTAACCCCGACTGCATTCAGCGCCCGTACCACTTCTCCAAGCGTCACTGTTTCATCCACGACCACCAGTCTGGACTCTTGCTCCTTCGCCTCAGTCTGAACATCCTCAGTCACAGTCGTCTGTCCACCAGAAGGCCCACCAAGCAAGGAAGCGGGTGGCTGCGATACACTTATCGTGTTCTTGACAGAAATTGTGAGGTTGCCATGAGAGATGGCACAGGTAGAGATACGGACATGTTCTCCGAGAACCACGGTGCCGGTCCGTTCATTCACGACGACTTTCGCCGGCAAATCGACCGCCACATCCAATCCTTCGATCATGGCGATGTACTCCACGACTCGGCCACGAAACGTTGCGGGAATCGCGGCCCGAACGAGTCCGGAATTCACCGCCGTCGCACTCCCCTTGCCGAATACTCCGTCGATGGCTTCCGTCGTCCGGATTGCCGTCGTAAAATCAGGCTGACGTAGAAGCACCGAGACCGTCTCCCACGATTCGATGTCAATGCCGGCATCCTTTTCGATGATCGCGCCACCGGGTACGATCCCGGCGGATTGATGGTTTTTGATGACGGTGGACCCGCCCGCTCCGCCTGTTCCTCCCAAGAATCCGCCGATTGAAATCGGTCCTTGCGCGACGGCGTAGACTTGCTGGTTCGCCGCCTTCAGCGGGGTCAGCAGCAAGGTACCGCCTTGCAGGCTCTTCGCGTTCGCCATTGATGACACCAGCACATCGACCGTCATCCCCGGTTTTGCGAAGGGCGGCAATTTGGCCGTCACCATCACCGAGGCGATGTTACGCGTCAGCAACTGGATCGGATTGATCACGAGGTTGACACCCATCTTATTCAACATCGACATCATGGCTTGAATCGTAAACTGGCCGCCGATGACCTGGTCCCCGGTACGATCCAGGCCGACGACAAGACCGTAGCCGATCAACTGGTTGTCCCGAATGCCTTCGAACGATCCTATATCTTTAATGCGAACCGCATCAGCCGGCATCGCCCAAAGGAGGCTTCCCAATACCAACAGTCCGATGCTCATCCCTTCTCGTCTCATATCATGTGCCTCGCGCGCTTAAAAGGTGACCCTCCCAGTCGAGAAAAGAACCTCGTGAACCAGGTTGGTTCATGGGTGACGGGCGGCAGGGGTGACCCTGCCGCCCCTCTATCCGTTTCAGACTCTGCGCTGTCAGCAGGGTGGTGAGGAAGATCTGTCTCGGCGCGGCGGAGGACCCCATTCATCACCATCAACTGCAATGTTCGCAGCACCGTCGTCCGGCGACGGAGGTCCCCACCAATGTTTGTCGTCCGTATCATGGCGTCATTCCTGAGTCCTCTATCCTTGACATTAGAAGGGAGAGATCCAGTCGAACACCCGAACCAACCATCCAGGCCGTTGCACGTCGTCCACCACACCCAAGCCGGAATACTCGATTTTCGCATCGGCAATGGCGCTCGACAACACCGTGTTCTTGGTGTCGACATCCACTCGACGCACGATGCCGCTGATCGTCATCAACTGCGTCTCGCTGTTCACGGTGACCTCACGTTTGCCTTCCATCCGCAGATCCCCGTTCGGCAAGACCTCGGTTACGATGGCGGAAATTGTCCCGGTCAGGGTATCTTCACGGCTGGTGGCCCCTTTACCACCGAACTTGTTCGACGCGCTGGCATTGATCCCCATCCCCCGCGTTGCCTCGCCACCGAGCCGAACCCCGGGAATACCAATGTATCCGATCGCGGATCCGCTTAACGAATGATTCAATGTGGATTGTCGTTCCGCGCTCGTGTCGGCGGACTTGGACCCCGCATGCTTTTCTACAATCTTGACCGTCAGGATATCGCCAACCCGCATGGCCCGCAGGTCTTCATATAAGTAGGCACGCCCATTTTCTTCTTGCCAGAGAGAACCGAGAGTTTTAGGAGGCGGCAAGGGAGGAACCGTCAATTTGTTAGCCACGTTGGGCGAGTGATGCACGTAGCACCCGGCGCTGAGGAACGCGATGCTCAGCGCGCTCAACGCGAGGACCGATGATACACCTCTGCGACGGTGACTAATATTCAACTCGTACGACTCCCGGCGCGACGACCTTGGCGCCCAATTCTTTGCCTGAATCTAGGTTGATCACAGTCACGGACTGGCCGAGTTCTCCGCTTGATTTCGTTACGCCGGTTGCCCGAATCGTGAGGCCCCCGTGGCTTGCCTCGATGGCCACACGATCGCCTTTGCGAACGACGTAGGAGTTTTTGATCATTGCCAGGCGAATCGGCAGGTCAGCCGGCAACGGACGCGCCGCACTTTTCCCAATGACATCTTTCATGCTAGTCGCCAACTGATGATTCAACTCTCTGAGTTTGATTCGCTTGACGGTCAGATCTTCCGCTTCGATTACATCATCCATCTTAATGATCCTGATCGGCACGACGGCATCAATAGAGGCGGCGATATCGGCGGTGGCATCGATCGTCTGCCACGGCCTGCCGTTCGTATTGATCTGGACATGAAAGGTCCGGCGTCCGAGGCCCTCATCGAGCCCATGCGGGGTGATCGTCAGCCCCATACTGCCAAGCGGCAATGCGATCGGTTCTTGCGGGTCCACGATCCTGGCGGAGACCGCGCGCACCTGTCCTGTCATCTCCTGTTCAAGGAAACGCAAGATGCTTCGCTGAATGTCGTCGGGGTGTAACTCGCGAGCCACCGGGGCAAGAGTAGGGCCAAGCTTAATGACGCGGGGCGCGGTTACCTGCGCCACCGACACCGTTGAGACGGCGCGATCAATCGCTGCCGCGCGCGCCTGACAGGGAACGGCGATGATCAGTGTCAGCAGGACGACCGATGTACAGAGATGTCGTGCAATCATGCGGAGTCTCCTCTCTTCGTCAAAGACGATGGCGCTTACCGTCTGAGATTGTTCGCGATGGACATCATTTCGTCCGACGCTTGAATGGTCTTCGAGTTAACCTCATAGCTGCGTTGGGCGATAATCATATTGACCATTTCTTCGGCCAAGTTGACGTTCGAACTTTCCAGAAATCCCTGCTGTACGGTTCCAAATCCCGTAGAGAACCCACCCGTTCCTTGGAGCGGAGGGCCGGACGCGAAACTGTCGAGAAACAGATTGCTCCCCATCGCCACGAGCCCCGACGGGTTATCGAACCGAGTCAGCTGGATCTGACCGATCTGCGAGGCCTGCGTGACGCCGGGCAGCAACGCAGACACCGTCCCGTCCTGGCCGATGTCGATCTTGAGCGCTCCGGAGGGAACGGTGATCACGGGACTGAGGGTGTCTCCATCTCCCGTCACCATGTTCCCAACGTTGTCCCGCTTGAACGAGCCGTTCCGGGTATACATGATCGTGCCATCAGAGCGCTGGACTTGAAAGAAACCCGCCCCATCGATCGCCAGATCCATTTCGTTGCTGGTCTGGCGCATGTTGCCCTGAATCCATTCTTTCGCCACCGTGACGGGACGAACCCCTGCGCCGACCTGGATCCCGGCAGGAAAGACCCCGACATTGGACGCACTCGTCCCAGGGAGCCGTGCGGTTTGGTAGAGCAAGTCGGCAAACTCCGCCCGGCTTCGCTTGAACGCGTTGGTATTGACGTTCGCCAGGTTGTGGGCAATCGTGTCGACATTGATCTGTTGGGCGGTCATTCCTGTCGCCGCCGTCCACATCGCTCGAATCATACTTCCCTCCGGTCAGTTGGGCACGAGGCACGAAAGAAGAGGTTAGAAGCAATCACTCTCATCCTTCAGAACCCTCGACCATAGCCTCAAGTCCTCTGGTTTATAACACTCGACCGACATCTTGGATCGAGACTTCTGCCATGTGATCTAATGTCTGAATCAGCTTCTGTGCCGACTCATAATTCCGCATGCCCTGAATCATTTTGACCATCTCACCGATTGAATTCACGTTCGACTCTTCGATATACCCCTCCTGAACTTGCGGGTTCTTCGACGGCTGGGCAAAGTCCGATGCAAATAGCCCATCGATATGCTTCTGCGGCATGTGATCCACGGGAAAATCCATCACTTTGAGGGTCGCGACAGGTCGTCCATCAACATCAATCCCCCCTTGGGAATTCACCTGGATCGTGCCGGGCGGTACCTTGATTTCTCCCTTTGTGCCCATGACCGGATATCCCAGATTGGTGACCAACCGGTGTTGAGCGTCTAGCGAGAACATGCCGTTCCTGGTATAGCGAACACCCAGAGGAGTCTTGACCTCGAAAAATCCACTTCCCTGGATGGCCGCATCGAGAGGATTCCCGGTGATTCTGATCCGTCCCTCCTCAAATGATGTACGGACGGCATGAGGAGCCACATACACTCGCTCGCTTGGGCCGGCAGGACGGACGCCAATCTGCTGACCGAGGCCGAGAGGATGCGCGAGGACCGGCAGGGAGGCCTGTGCGTGAACCATGACGGACTTAAACGCCTGGTCGTCCTGTTTAAATCCAGCAGTATTGACATTCGCCATATTATTGGCGAAGACCTGCATCTGGCGCTCTTGCGCTAACGCGCCGGAAAGGATGGGATAGATTGCTCGGTTCATATGTGCTCTTCCAGGTTAGGTCGTTCAACCAGGTCATAGTGCAACAGGCATGCCAGTTGTCGCATGAACGGCCAGCACTCAAGAGGCTGTAAAAACAATGCGATAACACGGATATGATTCATGTCATCGGGTGGTCATTGAGAGAACAATGCAGAATCGACAGGCGGAGCTAGGAAAAGACTGCCGGGGTGGGAAGAATATCCCGTGCTGGAAATGAGAGAACGGCAGAACTCGTAATCGATGTTCGAGAGGGCTGTACCCGCAACACTCGAACGGATACGCTTCACGAGTGACGGTATCTTTGCTGCTTGCTCTGACACTACCGACGTTGACTCAGAGGCGTAGCGATGAGCGAAGTAAATTGACTCGCCTGTCCCTCGGACTTTGCCGTCTTCACTGCCCGCGTGGCCTGTTTAAGTAACTCCTTGTGTTCCATGGCATCCTGCGGGTACAGCGCAACGCCGATCCGGCATGTCAGAAATAGTTCGTGTCCTCCCAAAGTGAGAGGAAGCCCCACGGTAGCCTGAAGTTTCTCCACAATGACCGTGACCTCCTGGTGGGAGGTAACATTGTCCAGAATCAACGCAAATTGATCCTGCGCCAGCCGCGCGACCGTTTCCGTGGAACGTAAGGCGCCCTTGACCCTGGCTGCCTGGACACGCACAAGGACGTTATTGTTTGCTTGGCCTTGACCTTCTGACTCCATCCGGAAGTGTTCCAGCTCCACCACGGGGAGGGCGAGGAATCGACCGGTTTTCGTGGCGCGTTCAACCGCTTGCTCGAGCAGCGTCCCGAACAATCGTCTGGTGGGCAAGCCGGTCACGTAGTCATACGTCGGTGACAGTTCCGAGAGCTGCTCCATTGACCTCTCTGGATAGGATTCGGGGGTTGAATAGCGCTGCTTCAACCACAGGACCCCAAGAATTAGAAAACTGATTAGACAGAGCCACGTGACCGCCACGAAGGGAGATATAGCGGTCGTAGAAAATTCCCAGCCGGCCATCAGTCATTCATGGAAGTGATGGAAGCCTCGCTATAGGCAAGCAGGCGGATCATTCTTGAACGTCATGATTTGCAGCGCCTGATCAAGGGGAGATTGACTCTAGCCCGCATAACCCACGAACACTTCTACTGCAACCGTCGAGATGCCGTTGCGACATGCCTGAAAGCGGGCGGC
>JBDTPK010000144.1:0-6754 GCA_039932735.1 Nitrospirota bacterium | reverse complement strand
CCACCTTTAAATCACGGCGCTCAATCAGAATTGGCTGGCTGAACTGCTCTGTATAACACTGACTAACGAGTGCTATTCGGGATACCAACGGGACGAGACTTTTCTGAAAGAGTCGCCAGGCTGATATATAGTCAGTAGCGTCCACTTCAATAGTAGCAAGCCAATATGGATGTGTTAACCATTCATCGCTTGGTTCCTGGAGCCACGCCGAAAAACTCACCTGCTCAGAAGTAAATCCCGTTTTGTAGGAAGTACCTATGCCGACGACATTCTGAGCAAGTGTGTGGATGCGTTGTTCCAACCGATATTGCATGAAGGCTATCCTAGGTGGGTATAACTGTAACGGTTCCATGGAAGAACCATCAAGTGAGGAGGAGAAATATCGAGAGTCTGAACATGAATATACGCCTGGGGAGAGGCGGGGGAAAGAGGGACATTCTAGTTATCCAGCGGCCTGCCTGGGCTCAGAGCGGACTTTGCCGAAGGAGCGGGGACCCACCGAGGCTTCGGCGAGAGGGAAAGCTGGAACTGACTGAAGAACCGCGGCCGTATGACTGCCTTCGTTAGGTTCCTCCTCCTGACAATCTTATCCTCGATTGCGACTCCGACAGGCTGAATGGTATGTGGCGGGCCAAGCTGGGTACAGTTTTGCTGACTCCTTACGCAACGTCACAACTACTGGCCCGTTCAGTGGTATAGAGCTGCAAGGCTTCGACATGAAAAACAGTCCTGCGTATGGAGCAAAGGTTGGTGTGTATCCCTTTCACGGTTCGATAGGAGTCGAGCTGGATGTCTTTCACAGTATGCCGCATGTGAAGAATATCGGTGATGGTCCGGGCATTCATCTAGCGGTGAAGAATGTCGGCGCGAATATTCTGTCACGGTATCCTGGCGTGACTTTTCAGCCCTATCTCGGCATCGGCCCAGGTACTCTGATTGCGCATTTGACTCGTTCGGTGGAGACCGAGTCGGACACACAGGTCTCGATCGGATTCAATTTTCTCACAGGTGTTCGCGCATTCGTGACACCCAACGTGGCGCTGTTCACGGAATACAAATTCACGGTTGCGAAGTTTGATTTTAATGGTGCCTTCGATTCGTTCGGTGGGTTCGACAGCACATACCGGACGCACCAATAATTTCTCGCTATCTCCTACCATTTGTGAGGGAGGGTGCCATGTCGACTCGATGGATGAAGACGGTGATCGGTGGGTGTGTATTGTTGACCCTGACGGCCTGCGCGGAGTCGTAGCATCAGACGCAACGAATGGCTATGCTCAGTCAGGCTCAGGAGAGTGGGTATGCCGACGTGTAGGGCGGGGTCAATCCTTTCTACTCCAGTCCAGGTTCTGGTGGAGCCCCTTTTGTCACTATGAAGGATTCTCTGGGTATGGACCTGGATATCGAACAGGGTATCCTTATTCTGGTTATTACTCTGGTAGATCCGCTCCTAGTCCAAGTGGGCCAAGCTTTCGTCCTTGGCTTCCAGCGAATGCACCATCACGAATGTTCAAGCGAAGGAACTAGATGAGCTGCAGGCCCATCGGCAGCAGTTTATTGACACCTTCTCAAGGCCTATGTTAGCTTGCCCACTTCGCGCTGGCTGAATCCAGCGTGCCTACACCTTGCTCCGGGCTAGTCCCGGGGCCTTTGTCCAGGAGGATTGCTGCATGGAGCTCTACGAGTCTCTGTTTATTATTCGTGCGTCTGTCTCCGACCAAGAGACCACAGCCTTGGTCGAGAAGATGAAGGACGTGGCAGAAAAGACCGGCGCGCAGTTCATCAAATCAGAAAATTGGGGTAAGAAGAAACTGGCCTACGAGGTGAAGCGAGAGCGCAAGGGCACGTATGTCTACTTCTACTTCAGAGCGCCCAATATCACAGTGGGTGAATTAGAGCGGTCCTATCGGCTGGAAGATTCTATCATCAAGTTTTTGACCATCCACCTCAAAAAAGAACTGGTGCCACCACGGCCGCTCGAGACGTCATCGGAGGAGTTTGCCGGTGGCCGGGTTTAACAAAGTCATTCTCCTCGGAAACCTCACGCGGAATCCTGAGCTGCGGTATACGCCGAACGGGACTCCGGTGGCCAGTTTAGGCCTCGCGGTTAGCCGTAGGTACAAGCAGGGCGATGAATTGAAAGAAGAGGTCTGTTTCGTCGACATTGTCGTCTTCGGCAAGCAGGCGGAACATTGCGGCCAATATCTCAGCAAGGGAAACGGGATCATCGTCGATGGCCGCTTGCAGCAGCGTCGCTGGGAAACGGAAGACGGCCAGAAACGCAGCAAGCACGAGGTGGTGGCCCAAACGGTGACGTTCATGCCGAAACGCCAGGATGGCGGTGGTGGCGGGGCTGAGGCGCCGGCGCACGATGATGCCGGGTATGAGCCCGATGAGCACGTCTAAATAAATAGAGAGGGAGACGACGGTTATGGAGCGTGAACAACAAGGTGGAGATCGGGACGGCGGCGGGGGCGGACGGTTCTTCCAACGCAGACGGCCTTGCAGGTTTTGTATCGATAAAGGGTCGATCGATTTCAAGGATGTCGGGCTGCTGAGAAATTTTTTAACTGAGCGGGGCCGAATTGTCCCGCGGCGTATCTCCGGCAATTGTATGAGGCATCAGCGCGAATTAACGGCCGCCATCAAGCGGGCTCGGCACATTGCCCTCATCAGCTTTGCAGAAGAACGGTAATCGGTCACGTTGGGGATGGGAATGCAGGTAGGTGTTACGATGGAACTGCTCAGACCGCTGCTGACTGACATCACTGCCGAGGGGCTTTCGCTGGTCGGCGAGGTGACGGCTGAAGAACTTGCCCTCACCGAGGATGATGCCGTGGTTCCTGTTCCGCTGGCTGTGAGTCTGGATCTGACCAACATCGAAGGGCTGGTCGCCGTGACCGGTGTCCTGGAAGGCCTAGTCGTCCGTGAATGTGTGCGGTGCTTAAAGGAGTATGAGGGTCCGCTGGCTTTTTCTGTGCGGGCGGCTTTTATCCCGGAGCCCAAGTCGGCGTCGCGTCATCCACAGCGAATCGACTCCCGAAAGGGGCGTGCGGATGCTGTCGAGGCCGAACCAGAAGAGGAGCCCGACGATCAGTATCAATATCAGGGCAATCAGTTGGAGCTGGCTCCCATGTTGCGTGAACACGTGATTTTGTCTGCGCCGATGCAACCACTCTGCAGCGACACCTGCTTGGGGCTCTGCGCGCAATGTGGGAAAAACTTGAATCAGGGACCCTGTCAGTGTGCTGCGGAACCACCGATCCCGACATTTCGGGTGGTCCAGGGCATAAAACGCAAGTCCGGCGGATCGTCAGCATCATAGCGTGAACGCCTGCTATCGAGAGTGAGAAGGAGTTGCCATGCCGAATCCGAAACATAAACATTCACGGGAACGACGCGACAAGCGGCGCACACAAAAACTGCGCATCACCCCGCCTGGCATGTCCGTCTGTCCGCAGTGCCACGAGATCAAGCTCCCGCATTACACCTGTTTGAATTGCGGAACGTATAAGGGTAAGGCGGTCATCCAGGTCGAAGAGTCCTGATCGGGTTCGTGGCGGGGCCGTTGAGCCGTGCGTGTTGGGATCAATGGTTCGACGGATTACGATGGGATGATGTCCGTGTACCTGTTGCGTCGATCAGTTCACTGCTCTACACTCCTGCCGCCTATTGCGTGGTAACGGTTGCTTTTCTTTCCCAGCCACGCGGGACGTCATCGTTCGATGAGTACTCAGCCCTATGAAAATTGCGCTTGATGTCATGGGTGGTGACCATGGACTGGCCCCGGCCATTGAGGGGGCTCTCCAGGCCGCCCAGGAATGTGATGTTGAAGTGCTGTTGGTTGGTGACGAGGCCATGGTCACCGCCGAATGTCGCCGTCTCGGCTGTACGGACCCCCGGCTCTCTATTCGGCATGCCTCGCAAGTCGTCGAGATGCATGAGTCTCCGGCTACCGTTGCTCGAAAGAAACGGAATTCTTCCATCTGGGTGGCCACTGAGTTGGTCAAGAGCGGTGAGGCGAGCGCGGTGGTCAGTGCAGGGAACACAGGAGCCAGCATGGTGGCCTCTTTCTTTGTGCTTGGCCTGACCAAGGGTGTCGAGCGGCCGGCGATCGCGACAAGCCTACCTACGTTGACTGGTACTGCGATTATGTTGGATGTAGGGGCCAATGTGGATTGTTCGGCTCAGCATCTGGCCCAATTCGCCATCATGGGGAATGAGTATGGCAAATATCTCTTCGGGAAGCCTAACCCTCGCGTCGGGCTGTTGAGTATCGGAGAAGAAGACAGCAAAGGAAATGAGGTGACGAAGGAGGCGTTCAAGCTCCTGAAAGCCAGTCCGCTCAACTTCATCGGTAATATCGAGGGCCGCGATGTGTACAGCGGGAGCGCGGATGTGGTGGTGTGCGATGGTTTCATTGGGAATGTTGCATTGAAGATCTCCGAAGGAGTGGCCGATACGATCAAGAAGTTGTTGTTCAGGGAGATCTCCGGGTCCTTCTTTGGCCGCTTGGCCTACCCGCTCATTGCCAAGCCTTTGCTGAACCTCAAAAAGAAAATCGATTACGCTGAATTCGGCGGGGCACCGCTCCTGGGCGTCAATGGTATTACCATGATCTGCCATGGTCGTTCGTCTGCCAAGGCGATCAAGAACGCGATCCGGCGGGCGAAGGGGTTGGCAGAGAACCGTGTCGATGCATTGATCCAACGCGACATTGAAGAGAGCGTGGCATACGCGAAGCCAACTGAGGGTGCTCTTTCATGAGAGCTCGCATCGCAGGAATCGGGTCCTATGTGCCGGCCAAGGTGCTGACGAATGCCGATCTTGAACGGATGGTCGCGACCTCGGACGAATGGATCGTCGAACGGACCGGTATTCATAACCGACATGTGGTCGGCCCCGGAGAAGCCTGTTCTGATCTGGCGGTGAAGGCGGCAGAGCGGGCTCTAACGGCTGCGGGGGTGAACGCGGCAGACCTCGACCTGATTCTCTTGGCCACCTGCACGGGCGATTATCCGCTTCCTGCCACCGCGTGCCTGATTCAACATCGACTGGGGGCGACGAGGGCGGCGGCGTGTGACCTGTCGGCCGCCTGTTGCGGGTTCGTCTATGCGTTATCGGTGGCGGATGCCTATGTGAAAACAGGCATGCGCCATGTGTTGATCATTGGGTCAGAAGTGATGTCGGCGATTCTCGATTGGACCGATCGCAATACCTGTATTTTGTTCGGTGATGGGGCCGGCGCGGCAGTCATCAGCGCCAGTGAGAACGATCGGGGCATTCTGTCCACGCATCTTCGTTCCGATGGCGCCCTCTGCGATTTGATTGCCGTACCAGGGGGAGGGTCACGCATGCCACCCTCTGAAAAGGTTGTGGCGGAACGGATGCAGTACGTCAAGATGAAGGGGAACGAGACCTTTAAGGTCGCGGTTCGAAACTTGGAAGAAATCGCGCGGGAAACTTTGGCCGCGAATCATCTTCGTGTTGAGGACCTCGACCTCTATGTACCGCACCAAGCGAATGTGCGCATTCTCAGGGCGGTGGCTGAGCGTCTTGGGCTTCCGCTTGAAAAAGTGGTGCTGAACCTCGATCAATATGGCAATACGTCGGCGGCCTCGATACCCATCGCCTTGGATGAAGCCGTGCGCCAGGGACGAATCAAAGATGGGAGCCTCGTGATGTTAGGGGCCTTCGGCGCCGGACTGACATGGGCCTCTGCGCTCATTCGGTGGTAATTCGACGGATGAGAACCGGTCTCTCCGCCCTCGCCGACCGCATACATGCGAACAACTTTTCTCGTTGACATTCAAGGGAAATTCGATGATATCTATCCCCGTACAGATAGCCCGGTACATCCGTTCAAGCTTTGAGCGCCACGATTCATGAGCGTAAGCAGCAGCTTCGCGCAATCACTTCGGTAGCATGACGACTTTCCAATCAACAAGGTCATCTGGAGTTGGTCTGGTCTTCCCAGGCCAGGGGTCTCAGTCGGTTGGAATGGGGAGAGCGTTGGCAGAAGCCTATCCGAGCGTCAGAAGTCTCTATGAAGAAGCCTCGTCGGTGCTGGGATATGATATTGCTGCATTGTGTTTTGAGGGACCAGTGGAACGATTAAACATCACGGAATATACTCAGCCGGCATTGTTGGTATGCAGCCTCGCTGCACTTCAAATATTCACATCTCTGGGCATTATGCCGATCGCAGTGGCTGGTCATAGCCTGGGTGAGTATTCAGCGCTTGTTGCCGCTGGAGGAATGACGTATCGTGAGGCGGTGGACATCGTACAGAAGCGAGGTCGTTATATGGCCGAAGCGGTGCCGCCGGGAACCGGGCTCGTTGCCGCGTTGCTTGGCCTCACGGCAGACGTGGTGAAAGAGGTGTGTCGGGACGCCTCATCGGTGGGAGTCGTGGCAGCGGCAAATTTCAATTCGCCTGGTCAAATTGTCATTGCCGGAGAAAAGGCTGCCGTGGAACGGGCGATTGAACTGGCCAAGGCCAAGGGATGTAAAAAGGTGGTTCCTCTTGCGGTCAGTGTGCCGGTGCATACGCCGCTGATGCAGCAGGCGGCGGATCGACTTGCCGAAGACTTGGCGGCGATCACCTGGTCCGATCTCACGACGCCGCTGATTAACAATGCGGAAGCCAAGGCGATTACGAAAGCGAGCGACATCCAAGCATCGCTAGTGCGGCAACTTCCTTCGTCGGTGCTCTGGGAAGATTCGGTGAAGGCTATGGCTGCGATGGGTGTGA
>JBDTPK010000143.1:0-6767 GCA_039932735.1 Nitrospirota bacterium | reverse complement strand
GATTGTCGAATCGGCCCCGAACGGAATGATCATGTTGAACCAGCAGGGTGCCATCATGTCAGTCAATGCACAGGCGGAACGGCAGTTCGGGTACAGCCGCGAGGAATTGCAGGTCTCCCATATTGAAAATCTCATACCTGAACGGTTCAGGCCTCAGTATCGTGACGCGCGAGACACGCACCTCGACGCTTCGGCCACCCGCGTTCTATCCCAAAATCTGAGATTCACAGGCCTCCGCAAGGACGGGACCGAATTCCCCTTCGAACTCACCCTCACTCTGATCAACACCTCCGCCAGCCAGCAAGTTCTCGCCTCAATCGTCGATATCAGCGAACGCCTACAGGCGGAGGAGGAGCGGGGCCGGCATGAAGCTGAACTCGAACGCTTCAAGGCAACGCTCGATCAGACGCACGACTGCGTGTTCATGTTCGACTCTGAGACGCTGCGCTTCACCTACTGCAACCGGGGCGCGAGCGAACATATCGGCTACAACAAGGCCGAGCTGCTCGCCTTGACGCCCGTGGATATCAAACCCGAATTTACGCTGGAGCGTTTCCAGACTATATTGCAACCGCTATTCGACGGTACGCAGCCGTCATTGACCTTTGAAACCCTGCATCGGCACAAGGATGGACACGACATCCCAGTGGAAGCCTTTTTGCAGCTCGTACGGCAAACGGGCAAGGCCCCTCACTTCGTGAATATCGTTCGTGACATCACAGAGCGAAAGGCCACCTCCCTCAAACTGGAGCACATCGTGCTGGAAATGGCCGACCGCAATCTGGCGTTGGCGAATGCGAACAAGAAGGCGATCGAGGCCACCCAAGCCAAGAGTGAGTTCCTGGCTTCGATGAGCCATGAGATTCGAACCCCCATGAATGCAATTATTGGAATGGCCGACCTGCTCCAAGATACCCCGCTCACCGAGGAACAGCAGGAGTATGTCAGTCGATTCGGCCGAGCCGCCACGAGCCTCACAGACTTGATCAATGATATTCTAGATCTGACGAAAATCGAAACAGGCCATTTAGAGCTGGAGTCGGTGCCCATTCATCTCGCCGACCTCGTCGACAAGATAGCGGAATTGATGGCTGTTCGGGCGAATGCCAAGGCGCTCGAGTTGGTAGCCTTTGTGCATCCTGACGTGCCGTCCTATGTCATGGGCGATCCGACACGCCTGCGTCAGGTCCTTGTCAATCTGCTCAGCAACGCCATCAAGTTTACGGAGCAGGGTGAAGTCATCCTGCGTATCGACCCGATCGTGGACAAGCCTGGCCTCCACGCATTCTGTTTCTCGGTTTCCGACACGGGGATCGGAATTCCCGCTGACAAGATCCAGACAATCTTCGAGAGCTTTACGCAGGTGGATTCCACGACGACCAGAAAATATGGCGGCACGGGGCTCGGCTTGAGCATTTCGAAACGGATCGTAGAGCTGATGGGCAGCCGCATTGAGGTTGCCAGTATGGAAGGGCATGGCAGCACGCTGTCCTTCTCCCTACACATGGCCGAAGTGCCTGGGTTCTCGCCTCTTCCCAACCGGCCGACCCTCGACCTGAATGGATACCGGATGCTCGTCGTCGATGACAACGGCACCAATCGGATGATCGTCCGCGAGTTCCTCCTGCGCATGGGAGTCATTTTGAGCGAAGCCACTGATGGCCAGACGGCGTTGACAGCATTGGACGAGGCCCAGCGTCGCGGCGAGCCCTTTCAGCTCGCGATCCTGGACTATCACATGCCGGGCATGAACGGACTCGAGCTCGCGCAAGCCATCCGCGCCCGGCCTGCCTTCGCCGCGCTGCCCTTAGTCATGCATGCCTCGGATATGCGGGGAGACCAGACCAACCGCGCACGCGCGTTGGGCATCGTCGACTATGTCCACAAGCCTCTCAGCCGGGCACGACTGGTGGCCTCGCTGACGGAGGCGCTGAGTCCGACCAGGGCGATCCTCGCGGCTCCGGTGCGTCCAGCTTCACCACCCCCTGCCGCTCTTCGCCCGCTCCATATCCTGCTCGCCGAGGACTTGGAGGACAATCGCGATGTCGTGGCCTTGTACGTAAAAGGGACGCCCTATGTGCTGGACATGGCGGAAAACGGCGCGATAGCCCTGAAGAAGTTCCGCACGAACACCTATGACCTCGTGTTCATGGACATCCAGATGCCGGTCATGGACGGCTATCAAGCGACAGAAGCCATTCGCGAATGGGAGCGTGAACAGCAACGGACACCGACCCCTATCGTGGCCTTCACCGCGAATGCCTTCAAAGAAGACCTCGAGATGAGTCTGGCGGTCGGGTGTGTCGCCCATCTCACAAAACCCCTGAGGAAACAGGCGTTACTCAACGCGATTGCAGAACATGCCCGACGTCCGTCGAAACAAACGGTCTAACACGCGGATGAAACAGGCCTGAAAGGAGACACGCATGGAACCCTCTCAATCGGCTCTTGAGTCTGCATCGCACGGCAAAGACATTGTCCATGTGGACGCCTCCTTTGCCCCACTCGTGCCGAAGTTCATCACCAACCGTAAGAAAGAAGTGGCCACGATGCGAGAGGCTCTCGCCGCCCAGGACTTCGACACGGTGAGGAAAATCTCGCACGGGATGAAAGGCGCCGGCGGGAGTTACGGCTTTGACCGCATCTCGGAAATGGCCGCCGTCATCGAACAGGCCGCAAAAACAGGCGCTCATGACACGATCGACAGAGAGCTGACCGGTCTTGATTTCTATCTTGAACGAGTCCAAGTGACCTTCGATGAAGAGGCCTCTGAAGTCTCGTGACAGTCACCGCCATGTGGACCATCCATCCAGCCGACCAAGAAAGAAACAGGAGGAGAGAAGATCATGGCGGAGGGAAAAAAACATGAAACGGGCAAGAAGAATGGTGTGGTGCTCCTCATCGAGGATGAACAGGATACCGCGGACATTATCAGGCTCCACCTCGAGAAATCAGGACTGTCCGTCGTGCACGCAAGGGATGGCCGCCAAGCCGTCTGTATTATGGAAAACATTGTTCCGCCCCGCGCCATCCTGCTCGACCTGGTAGTCCCGTATCTCAACGGGTTCGAGTTGCTCAAGGCTATTCGCACCAAACCAGGCTGGGAAGAGGTTCCTGTCATGGTGGTATCCGGTGACTCGGATATGGGAGACATCGAACGAATGATGGCCGAGGGGGCCAGCGATTACGTCGTCAAATCCTGCGGCGTCGGCGTGATTCATCATCGTTTGAAACAGATGTTGGAGCAAGTGTCTAGCGGCCAGGTAAAGGACGAGGCGTTGGCGGACAATTCACAACTTTGAGAGGAAGACGTTGATGAAAACAGTAACGGGATCCGGCACGATCCTGGTGGTTGAAGATCATGAAGATACTGCCTGTTTATTGCGATTCATCCTTGAACGGGAAGGCTATGCCGTCATACAGGTCGGTGACGGCAGGATCGCGCAGGATCTGATCGCGACGACACCGCCGCCGGATTTGCTCTTGCTCGATATTATGCTCCCGTCGTTGACAGGGTTGGAACTCTTGCGGATTGTCAGAACGACGCCGGAGTGGCAATGGATTCCGGTGATTCTCTTGACGGCCGACTCACGAACCGAGACGATGAACGATGCCGCCAATCTCGGAGCCACAGAATATGTGCTGAAACCCTTTGCGGCGGAACGCTTGCTCAAGTCCATTCATCGCTTCTTCCCAACTCGGCAGGGCCATCACGGGCGGCAGCCTGAACTGGCCTGAAGGCTTGTCTGTCAGGCCGATCTTCTGGGCATGACAGGGTCAAGAGCGCTGTCGGCGTGAATGTTCATACGTCTGAATACGATCCCTCCTTATTTCTTGGCCATCTACTGCCTTTCGAACACCATCGCGACGTCCCGCGAACCCTATTCTCCAGCGGTGGCTCTCACGAACTAGAAGGACGCAATTCAATCTACGGTCTCATAGGCGAGAGTGCGCCGATTTTGTTTCAGATGGTCGACCGCAGCATATTTCACCCTCACAGATCTTCTTGATATAGTAACGCTCGGTCACAGGCGATCTCCCTGCTTATTAATCGATAGTGCCCGTTCACATGCGCCACACGTCAGCCTGGCCACGATCTCCCTCTTACCCCCTTCTCCTGCTGGGACCGCTTGTTGTGACATTGATGATGGGGTCCTTCACGTTCGCCGAGAGTCCATCGTTAGGTTCAGAGCAGCGCGTCACCGAACAGGCGAAGACAGCGTGGGAGAGTGGCGCGATCGCCTCAGCGCTTGGAATCCTTGACCAAGGGATCCACGACCACCCAGAGGCGCTCACACTCCAGAAAATACGCGCCGATATTCTCACCACGCTCCGAGACCCCCAAGAAGCGGTGGCGGCCTACGAGACGATCCTCGCCCAGATACCGACCGCATTGGATGTTCGGTGGGCCAAGTGGAGTGTGTTGATTCGGTCTGGACAGGGAGAGGAGTCCGTTGCCGAGTTAGGCCGCATCGCAGAATTCGATGTTCAGAATCCCTTGGTCCATCTGCGGCTGGCGCAAGAACTTCGAAAACTTGACCGCCTTGAAGAATCGCTCGAATCCTATAAGAAGGCCGTAGAACTTGTTCCGGATATGCTCGGCTGGCGATTAGCCTTGGCCCGGGCGCGGTTCGACGTCTTGGATTACGAAGGCGCGGACCGTGATGTGCACCAGGTGTTGCGCCACGCGCCTCCTGGTTCTCCACTGAAACTTCCTGCCAAGAATTTGCTCTCACAAATCAATGGAACCTCCATCGATCGAGGCCGGCGCTTCGACCCCGTCCTGACCAAAGCCATGACCGGAGCTCAACGCAAGGAATGGGCCTCCATTCGCGCGGAGGCATGGAATCTCTTCTCCACGGGCCGATTCCAGGAAGCCGAGCCGATCTATCAGCGGATGCTGGCCCTCAATCCCAACGATGCCCTCGCCAATTACCAATTAGGGCTCACCCTGATGCAACTGGGCCGGTGCAAGGACGCGCTTGCCATGTTTGGGAAAGTGTCCAACCTCGACCCCAACGAGGACGAGTATGCGGACACGGTGTATCGGATGGGCCAATGTCTTGTGGAGCTGGAACAATGGGAAGACGCGTTCGTCCATTTTCACACTCTCTATGACGCAGCCGTCGAATTTGAAGAACAGAACAAGAGCGTTCGGCTCCCGCCAGACACCCGGGTGCTAGATAAGAATAAAATCGCGCGATGGCTCGAGATGGTGCGGCCTCATGTTCCCGAGTTAGCCCAACTGATGGATGAGGCGGCGGCGAACCCCGCCCCGCCAGACGATCCGCAACCTGCCACAGTCTCCCCAGAGGAAGAGGTGTACGCAAGAGCCGCCGAGCGATTTAAGCCCCAGAAACCACTGGACCCGCAGGCGTCGCTCATGGGAAGGGACGCCGACTTCAGTTGGTTTCGATTTGTCATTCCAGCAAGCAAGGTGGTACGGGACGATTTCCCCACCGGCGCACACGAGTTTATTCCCCTGAACCCGGGGGACAGTTTTCCCACCACCCAGCCAGAGATCTACTTGGTCTTTGGACTGGTGTCGGCCTCATTCGATTCCATGATGCTCACTGCGCGCTGTTTTTTGGAAACATCCGAGACCACCGGAGAGCAACTCGCCATAGCCCAGGACCGTGTCATGACAACCATGAACGACCAGTCCGGCTATTTTCTATTGCCTCCTCCATCAACTGGATGGACCGCCGGCCTCTACCACTGCGGATTATTTGTCGGAGAACGGACATCTGCCGACACCCTTGTGGATGAGGTGAGATTCCGTATCATGTCGCCACCTCGGTCCTCGTAACACACGCGCGACAAATAAATACGCACCTCGTGGAACGTCAGCGGTCTCGTGGAACTGAGGAGCTGATGGCTGCAGGCACAAGAGACGAATTCTGAGGCGCTGGGCTGCTGGTAGGGGGCACCCGACATTAGTGATAAGAGGAATGGGTCCTCACGATGGCGATGAAGGAGATGTCAATGACTTAGCCGACCAAAGCCACTGAACAACACGAAGCGCCACAAGCGCCATACAGGATGGCAGCCAGACCCATATCGCTTCGCTGGCTAGGATCCGAACACCGTATGCGCTGAAAAATTCGCTGACGCCGATGGGAGACACAAGGACCGGTCGCACAGGGAAGAAATATCTCGCCGTATCGAATGGAGAGAAAAACGCCACGCCTAACCCTCCATTGGTCAACGCATCAAGCACACCATGTGACGCGGTGCAGAGAAAGAAATAGAGAAAGAGCCCCGTCATCGCTATCGCTGGTTTACCTCGATACCATACAGCCACAAGACTCCCGGCTAACAGCGCCGCAAATACAACCGAGTGCGTCAGCCCACGATGCCCCCACAGATCCCCGTACTGAATGCCGACATAGAACCCGATCACATCCAGATCCGGCAGAACCGAACAGAACGCACCCAACGCCAGTTCGCGCCAACTCAATACCTTGTTCTGAAAGGCCTTCCCCATCGCCAGAGCGACAATGGCATGGGAAAATGCAGACGCCATTCGACACCTCTTACTGCCATCATGGCACCGTGAGACCCTACGCTCGGAACGCAGGCACGTCAAGAATGCCGGTGGGTGGAGAGGGGGTGGAGGACTGAACAATGGCTGCTGATTGTTTCGGCCACGAAAACGAGTGACGTTTTATACAATATTTAACACATACGTAGTTTATGTGAGTCGCGGCGGTCCGAACAGGTCTTCAGGAATTGGATCAGTTCGATTCGTAGCGTGCGATTGAGAC
>JBDTPK010000142.1:0-6822 GCA_039932735.1 Nitrospirota bacterium | reverse complement strand
TTCGTATCCTTCTTCCATGATGGGGCAGAGTAAGAGTTCGGTCCATTCCGGTGAAATGCTGCGGACATCTGAGTCGACGACGGCGCAGGCTTGGGCCTTCAGCCGTCGCGCAATCTCAAAGATCGTCCGGAAGGCACTGCGTTTCCCAGGAATGCCATGGTACGACGTGATGATTCGATGCAGGATGCTTTGCTGGTCGGCGATAAAGAAGTGCTGGAAGTCGATGGCGGTGCGGGCGACGATGGCTGGTGTCCCATCTGAAGAGCCGCCGTCGGAGTTGACCAGGAAAGCCCGACGGCCAGAGAAGTGTTTCGCGAGGCCTAGGCTCACAGCCTGCACGACATGCACGACCGTGTCAGCGTTGCTATAGCTTGGAATTCCGACGAGAATCTCCGCCGAGCCGATTTCTTGGAGGCGTGCTTCAGTTGATGCAGCGAGTAGCGTGAGATTGGGGCTCATGACGGAATGGTTGCCGGTTCAGACGTGGGGTCCCAGGCGTGATCCATTTCGATGGCATCGACCAAACGATCGAAAATATCGGGCACGGCATGGGTCACTCGACTCCAGTTGGAAATCATAGGGACGCCAAGCGGATCATCGAGAAATCCGTCGGTGGCCAGTTTCATGCCTTTCAAGAAGACTTCGACGGCCGTTCGTTCTTGGTGTCGGTCGAACGTGAGGCTGTTGATGGCCGCGTCATTTTCGTAGCGGTTGATCGCTTCCTGAGCGGCTTGCAAATACGTCGCCCGCAAGGTCTTGAGCACCCCGTCAGATAAGATCACGCCTTCGCTCGCGAGATTCCTGAAAAGCGATTTCGTAATGTCGACACACATCTTGAGGAGACCGGCATCGGGGTTGTGGGCCGAGAGTTCTTGGTGTTTGTGGTCATAGGCGTCCGCGATATCGGCCTGGCAAATGCGGCGTAAGGCGCAGTTCCGATAGACCTCTGCGAGGACGCCGATTTCAAGTCCCCAGTCCCCTGGAATCCTATTGGTCCAGGCCAGGTCCCGCACCATGGCGAACTCGCCGGCCAGAGGATAGCGAAAGCTGTCAAGAAATGTCAGGAGTGCATGGGGCCCCACGAGCTGTTGGAGACTTCGGATCAATGGGGTGATGAACAGGCGTGTCACTCTGCCATTGAGGCGGTCGGTGACCCGGCTATAGTAGCCTTTGCAGAATTCATATCCGAGGTTTGGGTTGGCGATGGGATAGCAGAGTCGCGCCAGATATTCACGGCTATAGCTAGTGATGTCGCAGTCGTGGAGTGCAATGACCTGGCTGTGGTTTCTAGCCAGCACATAGCCGAAGGCGGTCCAACATCCTCGCCCCTTGCCCTGCAGGCCGATATCGAGGTTGTGATCGACCAAAACCTTGAGAATAGCTTGGATGCGCGCACCGTCATTCCAGACGAGGCGTACTCGCTGTGGGAGTACAGAGAAGAATTGCTTAGCCAGGCGAAATTCCAAGGCCGAGGCGCGATCAAGCGAGATGACAATCTCATTGAGGTAAGACACAGTCTTGAGGGTCTCCACGATGGCCTTCAGTGCCGGGCGTCCCAATTCTGCATAGAGGGAGGGAAGGATCAGGGCGATAGGATTACTGCGCCCATAATGCGCCAACTCTTGCTCCAGTCGGTCGACGTTCGGTTGTCCGAGGCGGTGAAGCACGGTGACGACACCGTTCTGGTAGAAATCTGACATTGGGCCCTCTCATTGGCGAGTCGCTACCTGGTTACCTGATGCCCTGCTGAAGGACGATGAATGATCATTATTGAAACTGTGCGAGGTATTCATTATGGATGGCAGCATCGCACGCGTATATTACAACAGTGAGGCAGGTGATGTGCCACTAGATAATGTTCCCGTCGATGGATATTTCGGGAGCGAACCAGCGGAAGAGGTGCAGAGGATGGTGGGAAAATCCTACACCTCCAGCAGTTTCATGGGGCTACCCTGCGCGTGAGCCTGTCTGCTGTCAAAAAGCAGGGGTCATCGACGGGTATTGAGTTGCTCTGAGTCGAGGCAATGTGTGTTTTTCCGTAAGCCATGAGCATCGTACAGCAACCCCGGTGACATCCTGACAAGGTCACACTCACCTTCAATCATTCATACCTCTCCGTTGAGAGGCTGTTTGGACAACCTTATGGCGTCGGAGGAGTCGGCCGACAGAGGATCGTCCGCATGGTTGAGTATGCCATTCCACGATCCACTGCCACGACAACCACAAGCCTTCGGTAACAGGTCATGGTGACATCGTCTCACATGGTAAGACGGCTCAAGGCGGTATGGCGCATTGTCCGCAAGGGCTCAAGCGTGAGTCGGGCTTGAACTACGTAATGCTGTCGGTGTCCCACGGAGCGGTCAAGCGACTGTTCTCTGATAGCGAGGACCATGAGGATTGCCGGCTCGACTCGCATCCGCTGAGCACCATCAAGAGGATCAGCGCTCAAGTCAGCGGCCACGATCCCGAGCAAATCAAGGTCGCCGTCTGGCGTGTGCTAAATGGGAAAGATGAAGGAGCGAGCAAACAGTGAACCATGCTACCGTGAAGAATGCCTACCAGGAGAAATGCAAAGGATAATCAAATCGATCGATGTGTAGATGGCGATGTGGTGCGCCGGCGGATGGAGCATTTACGAGAACAAGTGGTTGCAGAGTCCGGAAGAGATCAGAGGGAATGCATGGTGAGATGTGGCCGTCGGTTTGTCGGAGGCACGTTGTCTCGCGCAGGAATAGGTTGCCCGTTTTGATGGAGGTCAGTCGAGGCCGTATTGCTGGAGCTTGCGGAGGAGCGTCTTGCGGTGGATGCCAAGGATTGCGGCTGCCTCGCCGTGGTCTTGATGGTGGGCCTCCAGCACGCGCAGAATATAATTCTTTTCCATATTCTGAAGGGTGTCCCATCCACGAGCCCGCGCCTGGTCTTGAACGGGCGCGGTCCGAATCGTCTCTGGAAGATCTTCCGGGGTAATGATGGGGTAGGGGGTCAAGGCAATGGCTCGTTCGATCACATGCTCGAGCTCGCGGACGTTGCCGGGCCATGCATAGCGCGTCAGGAACGGAATGGTGTCCGGCGAGAGGCCGGTCACCGGCTTTTCCTTGGTTCGGCCAAATTTGTCGACGAAGTATCGGCTCAGTAAGGGAATGTCTTCAACCCGATCGCGCAACGGCGGAAGGACAATGGTGATCACTTCCAGCCGATAAAAAAGATCCTCTCGAAAAGTCCCAGCCTCAACAAGCGGCTTCAAAGCCTTTTTTGACGCGGCGATGATTCTGACGTCGATGGCACGAGATGTTTCGCTCCCGACACGCCGGATCTCGCGCTCCTGTATTGATCGGAGTAACTTGCTCTGCATCATCGACGAGAGGTCTGCGATCTCGTCCAGAAAACAGGTGCCGAGATGCGCCTGTTCCAGCAGTCCCTTCTTGATGGCGACGGCTCCGGTAAACGCGCCTCGTTCATGGCCAAAGAGTTCAGATTCGAGGAGCGTTTCGGCCAACGAACCAGTATCGATCGCGACGAACGGCCCACCGCTTCTGCCGCTGTTGGCATGGATGGCGCGGGCGATCAGCTCCTTTCCGGTCCCACTTTCTCCCTGGATGAGCACGGTGCTGTCCGTCTCCGCAACTCGCGCAATCATTTTATACACTTCGACCATCCCGCCACTGCTGCCCACGAGGTTGTCGAATCGGTATCGCTCACGCAACTGACCGCGTAACGAACGATTCTCTCGTACCAACTTCGTATGTTCGAGCGCCCGCCGGACTACCAACCGAATGTCCTCCACGACAAACGGCTTACTGAGATAATCGAAGGCACCGGCCTTGATCGCATCCACGGCAGTTTTAAGTGATCCGTAGGCGGTCAACAAGACCACCGGAATATCCGGCTCCTGCTCACGCACGACGGCCAGTAAGGCCAGCCCGTCCATCCCCGGCATATGAATATCAGTGATGACGAGTTCAGGTTTCCATTCCCCAAGTCGCCGCAGCGCGGTCTCCGCGTCCTCAGCAGTCTCGACCTCATACCCTTCCTTGCCTACGATTTCACGCAACAAGGCCAGCGTCTCGAGGTCGTCGTCTACCACCATGACTCGGGATGGTCGCAGCATCAGCGCGCCCCTCCATCGGCTGGGAGCTCGACTGTGAACCGCGATCCCTTTTGTAGCTCGCTCTCGACCTTGATGTCCCCTCCGTGTGCCCTCACAGTTTCCATTGCGCTCGCCAGCCCCAGTCCCGTGCCACGCCCGGCCCGCTTTGTTGTAAAGAACGGCTGAAAGATTTGGACGAGCTGCGCGGCATTCATCCCGCAGCCTGTATCGATCAGTTCCACTGCGACCCACGCGCGATGAACCGGCTGTTCGAGCACGGCATGGGAAGAGACCTGCACGACCAGCGTGCCTCCGTCCGGCATCGCGTCGAGTGCATTTTCGATCAAACTGTGAAATACCTCATGGAGTTGCTGAGAATCGGCCTCGACTTTTTGTATCTGATGACTCCACTCAGTGGCCAGCGTAATCTTCTGGCGATCGAATTCTGGCTGGAAGAGTGCGAGACATTCCGCGACACAGGCACTCAGATCGATCGGAGATCGCACCGGCTCCGGTCTCCGGGCATACAACAAAAGGTCTTGAATAATTTTGGAGGTTCGTTCGATCTGCGCTTCCACCGTCTGTAATCGTCGCCGAGACTGAGTACTCAGAGTCTGATCCTCCGCCAGGAGTTGAATATGGCCGGACAGCGCCGTCAGGGGAGTGCCGATTTTATGCGCGACGGTTGCGGCGACCTGCCCGATGGCCGATAGGCGTTGGGCACGCGCTGCATCGCGCTGTGCCGCCGAGAGCAATTCGTTCGTCTGGGCCAGCGCCCGATTCTTCTCCAGCACTTCTGCCGTCGCTTCAATGACCTTCTGCTGAAGGCTGTCGTTCATCTCCCGCAGGGATTCTGTCAATTTCGCATTGTCATGAGTGGTTTCCCGGATCTTTCTCACCATGTCATTGAATGTGCCGGCGAGTTCTCCGAGTTCGTCCTGTTCTTCAACAGGTATGACTGAGGTCATGGTTCCCTGGGAAACCGATTCGACGGCGGTGAGCAGTCGTTTTACAGGACGATGCACCTTAAAGTACAGGAACAGATTGATCGCGATCACGATCGCCAACCCAGTCTGCAATCGTCTCGTCTTGGAGGCCTGATGGATTGATTCCAAGGCCTCATCCATTTGTCGGGTCGAGAACTCAGCGTAGGTTGCCCCAACCACGATATCCTTCAAGACGATTGGGGCAGCCAGGAAGACGCGATGGGTATTCTTCCGATCCGCATAATCGATCAGCGGTTGCCGTGCTTCGCGCACTCGCTTAATAAGGTCAAACGCCCTCTCTTGACGCGGGTGCGAGAGGAGCAGCAACTCCGTGGGGCCGGCACTCGTGATCGGGAGAGGACTCTCTCCCGGTGTACCTGGAAACTCGTACATCACGATGTTGAGAAGATCAGGCAGATTGGTACGGATCTTCTCCAGCTCTTTGGTTTGCGCCTCGCGATTCGACAGCTGGGCCAAACTGGTTACGTTCTGGTCGACAGAATCGCCGACGGCCAGTGCCGCCGCACGGACATTCTCCTCCACGGTGTGCTGGATTGAGCGGGCCTCGAGCCAGTCCGTCGCGCTGGCGGAGACGCCGACGATGACGATGACGATCAGCGTCACCTTGACTTGAAGGCTCAGTCGATGCCACCAGTTCAGCATAGGCCCATGGTAGTCCCTCATGTTTCCCTGTTCAATCGAAATTCAAGACAAGTTGTCTACTGCGGGACAAGCTGTCCCTTCACTTGTGAAGAATCCGCGATGCGGCACATCTTCAGCTACGATCTTCTTGAATAAACATCTAATTTTTTGCGGCCTTGCGACGGCAGGGGGGAGGGAAAGATCCTTGGCATCGGGCTTGCTCACTCTCCATGACAGGATTGGTGGACATCAGGAGAAACGCATGGCGACCGAACGAGTGCTAGTGATCGAGGCCGATGTCGTGTTGGGTGCTGTTTTAGCAGAAGTGCTACAGCATCGCGGGTATGAGGTGACTTTCGTCAGGACGTTAATCGGTGAAGACGCAAGCATTGATTCTGTGAGCGCCGTGATTCTGGATATTGATACGACTGCGGCAGAGAGAGAACTCGCGTGGCTTAACTTGTGGCAGCCCCGCCACGAATTGCTGCCGATCGTGCTGATGGGTGTGCAGGTACCCAAAGACCTGGCGAAACGTCTGAGATCCCAATCCGTTGGCCTGCAGAGCAAGAATTTGGTCTGGGTGCAGAAGCCATTTCGAAATGAAGAATTGCTCACCGCCGTTCGACAGGCGCAAGAGGGGTGTCTGTCTGGACAGGCCACCGGAACATAGGGCACAAGCGTTGTGGAGAGACCATTGACACGTCGAGAGGAAGGAAGAACCCATGCGATGTGAACGGTGTGCTGGCCTGGTGGTGGCTGAACACGTCAGTGTAAGTGCGACCTCCATCGGGAGCTGGGCCTCTGCCGAATGGCGATGTGTCAATTGCGGTGCGGTGGGTATATCCGGGCCAACAAACGCGCACCCTGGGATTGGAAGTCGTGGAGGAAACGGAAAAATCGGTGGGCAAGGTTGTCCCCCGAACACAGCACATCGGCGGTGATAACTACCGCTCGGATAGCAGGATGATGTCTCATGAACAGGCGTATGAAATTGTGGGTGAGAGAGTCTGTACACGTCGATCGGCACAATTGACCAATGATGAAAGGAAGAGTCCGATGAGAATAGCCCAGGTTGCCCCCTTGTTTGAGAGCATTCCCCCGAAACTC
>JBDTPK010000141.1:0-6825 GCA_039932735.1 Nitrospirota bacterium | reverse complement strand
AATATGAAGGTTTGACGATGACACCGATAGGGATCCAGCCGGAGCATTGCCCTCCCGAGTTGCTCGTCGCGGCACGTCGTGCATGGGACCGTGCCCTCGAATTGGGAACCGCCTACGGGTATCGTAATGCCCAGGTCACCGTGATTGCTCCTACGGGCACAATCGGACTCGTGATGGATTGCGATACGACGGGTATCGAGCCTGATTTTGCACTTGTCAAATTCAAGAAGTTGGCCGGCGGAGGCTATTTCAAGATCATCAATCAAAGCATCCCGGCTGCACTCAGAACCGTGGGGTATAGCGAGTCTCAGGTTCAGGATATCGTGAATTATTGTGTCGGCCGGCAGACCTTGCAGTCCGCTCCATTTATTAAACATGAGACCTTGAGGCAGAAGGGGTTCGATGACGCCGCGCTCGCGCGAATGGAGAGTGGCTTAGCTCAGGCTTTTGAAATTCAGTTTACGTTCAATAAGTATGCGCTGGGTGATGAATTTTGTCGAAGCAAGCTGGGGTTGACCGACGCGCAATTGAATGAGTCCAACTTCAATATGCTGAAAGCGTTGGGGTTTACACAAGAAGAAATCGCTGCCGCCAACGATTATTGTTGCGGCACCATGACGGTGGAAGGGGCGCCACATCTCAAAGCCGAGCACCTTCCGATCTTCGATTGCGCGAACCGATGTGGCCGGATCGGGCAGCGGTCTATCGCGGTCGATGCACATATCCGCATGATGTCGGCCGCACAACCATTCATCAGCGGCGCCATCAGCAAAACAATCAACATGCCGGCCGATGCAACGCTGAAAGACGTAAAATCGGCGTATTTATTTGCCTGGAAAAGCATGGTTAAGGCGGTGGCGTTGTACCGCGACGGCTCGAAGTTGAGCCAGCCCTTGTCGGCCTCAACGGAGAGCGGCAAGACCATTGAAGCCTCATCGGAAATATTGACGATTGCTGAAAAGATCACTGAACGGGTGCTAGTACGGTACCTGGCAAAACGCCGACCGCTTCCAGCCAGACGCAATGGGTATACGCAGAAAGCCGTGGTGGGAGGACACAAACTCTATTTACGCACGGGTGAGTATGAGGACGGGACGTGCGGAGAAATTTTCCTCGACATGCATAAAGAAGGGGCTGCGTTCCGAAGCCTCATGAATTGTTTTGCCATTGCCATTTCACTCGGCCTCCAACATGGCGTGCCGCTTGAAGAGTTCGTCGAAGCGTTTGTGTTTACCCGCTTCGAACCGAACGGGCCGGTCAAATTGAACGACCGTATCAAAATGTCGACGTCGATCATCGATTACATCTTCCGAGAGCTTGCGGTCACCTATCTCGACCGCTATGATTTGGCACAGGTTCAGGAGGAGGATCTTCGAATGGACTCCGTCAAGATGGATGAGCAAGACCCTGAGTGTGTCGAGGAGGAAGCCACTCCCGAAACGCTGGCGTCGGCCTCAATCAGCACCGAAATGTTTCCTGCACGACGCGGGGCGATCCCGCGTCATAAGAGCAACGGCCACGGAAATGGTAACGTCGCCCATACCGTTGAACTCAAACGTGAAACGTTGACCTTGACCGCCATCCAAATGGCACGCCAAAAGGGCTATGAAGGAGATCCCTGCTCCCAGTGTAAGCAGTTCACCATGGTGCGGAACGGAACCTGTCTCAAGTGTGAAACTTGCGGCGAGACGAGTGGCTGTTCATAAGGGGGAGGGAATCAATGAGCAGGGCACGTCTCGCGCAGCAGCATCCCATTCTCTCTGCTCGTATCTTGAGGCCTTAAGAAATTGATACAGAAGCTGGCAGGGGAGGCCTCTACCCCTGTGAGCGGTAGTGATGAGTATACGGTTCTAAACGGTTTATGCTAGTCGCTCTAACCGGAAGCCGATTCAACGATGTGGAGCGTTGCTGGCTGAACGTTTCAGCAACCTGAGAAAGGAAGGGTGGTGATCTTTACAGCCCCGTCAGGAGATCGTCATCATCATGTGACTCACGCCACGGAGTAAATCCATGCCCACAACGACACAATTAGTTATTAGCGGATTCAGCAAGCCTGGCGTCATGGCTCAAGTGACCCAGGTCCTCGGTGAAGCGAACGTCAACATCAAGGCCTTTTCTGCTCCAGAAGTCGCCGGAACGGGAAAGCTGAGACTGTTGGTCGCGGATCTAGAAGGGGCCCGTGCGGCGCTGAAAGCAGCAAAGGTCAAGTTTACTGAAGAAACCGCCTTGCTGTTGAGTCTCGAAAATAAACCAGGGGCTCTGAAAGAAGTGGCTGGTCTCCTGACCAAGGCCCGCATCAATATTAAATGCGGCTACTGCACCCCATCTCGCGAGGGAAAGCGCGCGATCGTGGTTCTGACCGTCTCACATACAGCGAAAGCGCTCACTATCTTGCAGAATCAATCGCTCGACGAGTTCTAGACATGCCTCGCGGACCTCAATTCTGTTGGTCCTGCTGGTCGGTCTTTCTTCTTGCCATCCTCCTGGTCGCTACCCTGGCTGCTTGCGGTGGTGCACCCAAACCTGTCTATTTTCCAGGCTATCCCGTTGGGTTCGTCGAACGAGGTGTCGCCTCATGGTATGGCCCTGGATTTCATGGAAATAAGACGGCGAATGGCGAACGGTACGACATGTATCAGCTGACGGCTGCGCATCGGACCTTGCCACTCGGTTCAATTGCTGTGGTTCGATCAATGAGTACTGGACGACAAGTGACTGTCCGGATTAATGATCGTGGTCCTTTCGTTAGGGGGCGAGTGCTCGATCTTTCGCTCGCTGGGGCTCAGGCGCTGGGGATGATTGGAGCTGGAACCGATGAGATAGAATTACGTGTCGTTGGGTATCAGAGACGGACTTCTGAAATGGGGTTTTTGCGAGTGCAAGTTGGTTCCTTTTCCGATCAGCAGAATGCGCTCAATCTTTTGGAGCGTGCGAAACATCTCTACTCAGGAGGCAGGATCCAGCTTGTCGATCTGCAAGAAGGAAAGCGATATCGAGTCCAGATTGGTCAGTTTTCCACGGAAGGCCAGGCAGAAGTCGCCGCCTCCCGCCTCGAATCTTCCCTGGGGCTTCAGACCTTTGTATTTCGAGACGATTGATAGGAGATAGGGCCGTGCCATCCAGGTGGCTTGTGCAATTCTTCATTCTTTCCGCGGGCATATAGTGCAACTATTTGATATCGTAGCGTGTTTGCAGCATATGCTTGATCGCTACTCAGTCCCTATGGTAGATGTATAGTGTAATGGATACAGGCCCTGTAGGTTCCCATCACGTCACTCTGTTTCACCAAATCTTACATTGCTGGTTCAAGGCAATAGGGGACAGTCTCTGGACTCTCTAGTATTCCAGCTGACTGGCGTTGTCGGTCGCCTCTAATACACGACAATCTATGGATATTCTAATCCTCTTAGGTCTTATCGTTCTCTCCGCTGTGATATCCACGGCCGAAATCGGTTTCTTTGCAGTCAACTCAACAAAGCTTCAGGCGCTCGCCCAAACGGGAAACGCTCGAGCAAAGATGGCCCTCCATCTCCGTAGTGACCCCCAAAGACTCCTTTCGACTATTTTAGTCGGCGACCGTCTGATCGGCGTGGCGACGCCGATGTATGCCACCTTTCTGACTCTGAGCATCTACGGCGGGCAAACGTCTTTTGACGAGGCGATGGCCGTCATGGTCGGCCTGCTGACCTTTGTTCTCTTGGTCGCCGTCGATGTCATCCCTAAAACATTAGCCGCCAAGTTTGCGGTTCCGGTCACGCTGAACATGGCCTACCCTGTGTACGGGGTGCAGCTACTTCTCAAACCATTATTGTTCATGATTGTGCCGTTGATCTATAAGCTGACAGGAGGGAAGGGTTTGACGCTTCCCCTCGTGACTGAGGAAGAGCTGAAGATCATGCTTGATGAGGGAGGGAAGACCGGGACCATAGAATTCGAGAAGGTCCAGATGATCAAGAACGTTTTCCAGCTCAAAGACATCACCGCCGAAGACGCAATGACTCCTCGACTCTATGTCTTTTCATTGGATGGTAACCTCTGCCTGAAAGAGGCTCAGGAACTCCTCTATAACTCGAAATACTCGCGGATCCCTGTGTATGACGGGACGCTCGATAACATTACGGGCATTCTCTACAAGACGAGGGCATTAACCGAACTCGCCAAAGGGCAGAATGAATCGAAACTCAAGGACATTGCCTATCCTCCGCTGTTCGTTCCCTCAGGCAAGACGGCGGATGATCTGATGAAGCAGTTTCAGCAGGAGAAACGGCATATGGCTGTCGTGGTCAACGAGTTCGGCGGCGTGATGGGGATTGTCACGCTTGAAGATCTGCTCGAAGAGGTGGTCGGGGAGATCATGGACGAAACCGACATCACGGAAGAACTGATCAAACGGTTAGGCAAGAACCATATCCTTGTCCATGGTAGGACAGAAGTGCGCAAGATCAACGATTTCCTGAAAGTCGACCTTGGCGATGAAGCCGTGACGATCGGTGGTCTTATTCAACAAGAACTTGGTCGAATTCCAAAGGTTGGAGAAGAAGTACGGATTGCCAATTGTAAGATTCTCATCCATGAGGCTGAACCTCGCTCCATTCGCAGCGTCCAAATCTTTCGTGAGGAGAAGTCGCCGGCTCACGTTGAAGCTCCGAACCTCGACCTCGTCAGCTAAGTTCTTTCTCACCTTTTCTAATCAGCGAAGCAAATTCCTGTTCTGTCAGAACCATCACTCCCAGCGTACGGGCCTGCTCCAGTTTCGAGCCTGGATCTCGTCCCGCAACCACATAGGACGTCTTTTTACTCACGCTTGAGGACACACGTGCTCCTGCCTCTTCTACAGCCTGTTGCGCGTTGTCCCTCGTGAAGTGCTCCAGCCCACCGGAAAATACGAACGTCTTCCCTGCGAGCGTGGATTTCCTTCGATCACCCGTTGCAATTCCCGGGGCAATCTGTACACCTAATTTTTTGAGCTGTGCGATGACCTCCTGATTGTGTCGTTCAGACCAATAGGTCATCAAGCTCTCGGAAATCTCAGGGCCGATCTCACGAATTTGTTGCAGCCGCTCACGGTCCGCCGACATGACCTCGTCGAGAGATCCAAACTCACGGGCCAGGACTTTGGCGATGTGTTGCCCGACTTGCCGGATCCCAAGCCCCATTAAAAACCGATCCAGGGAAACATTTTTGCTGGCCGCAATCGATTCAAAGAGGAGTGTGGCTGACCGATTGGCAAATCCTTCAAGTGTGACGAGATTGTCTTTGGTCAGTCGATAGAGATCGGCGAGTGATCCTACCAGTTCATGTTCAACAAGCTGCGCCACAGTCTTCTTCCCTAAGCCGCCGATGTTGAGCGCATGCTTGGATGCAAAATGTTCAATGGCTCCCTTTAATTGAGCGCCACAGACCAATTGGCCGGTACAGTAGAAGTAGGCGCCTTCTCGGCCAACAGTTGATCTACAGACCGGGCAGTGATCCGGCATGAGAAAGGGATCGTTGCGCTGCTCACCGGGTATGGGGACTCGCTCGGCAATCGCAGGAATGACATCGCCGGCCCGCTCCACCTTGACCGTATCGCCGATTCGAATGTCTTTCCGAGCGACCTCATCGGCGTTGTGCAAGGTGGCTCGACTGATGGTGACGCCACCAACCTCCACCGGCTTCAAGAGTGCGACAGGCGTGAGCGTTCCGGTCCTTCCTACAGAGACGGCGATAGCCTGCACGACGGTGATTTCCTTCCGCGGGGTAAATTTATAAGCGATGGCCCAGCGGGGGCTGCGAGACTTCATTCCCAGACGGTCTTGCCAGTCTCTGCGGTTGACCTTCACCACCACGCCGTCGATTTCATAGGGCAGCTCATCCCGGATCGAGTTCGTTTCGCGATGAAAATCCATCACGTCATCAATCGAAGCACACAGCCGTCGACGCTCAGGCACAGGGAGGCCCCAGCGGGCCAACTGTTCCAATTCATCCCAGTGAGTTGGCGAGGCTGGTTCAGATTGGGCCATAATTTCATAGCAGGTCATGACCAACGGACGGGTTGCGGTAATCTTGGAGTCCAGTTGTCGGAGCGAACCAGAGGCGGCATTGCGTGGATTGGCAAAGGCCTCGTCGCCCCTCTCTGTGATGCGTCGATTCAAGGTTTGGAAATCGTCGAGGCGCATATAGACTTCGCCCCGCACGGCCAGATGGTCCGGGAGGCCGATTTGAGCTTGCAATTGCAGTGGCAGGGAACGAATCGTGCGAAGATTGACGGTCACGTCCTCTCCAGTCATGCCGTCGCCTCTGGTCGCTCCACGGATGAAGATCCCATGGTTGTACAGGAGTTCGACCGATAAACCATCGAACTTTGGTTCGACGCTGTATTCAACGGACGTAGTTTCCAGTTCGCGTTTCATCCGTTGGTCGAACGCCTGGACCTCACTCTGTTCTACAAGTGAGTCCAGACTGAGCATCGGCTGTTCGTGGAGAACCTTGGTCAGTGATTCGAGCGGAGGTGCGCCGACTCGTTGCGTCGGAGAGTCGGGCGTGACGAGTGTCGGATGGATGCCCTCCAGATCGATCAGCTCGCGGAAGAGGCGATCGTACTCTGCGTCCGAGATCTCCGGTGTATCTTTGACGTAGTACAGATAGTCGTGGCGTCTGATTTCGGTCCTGAGTGCAGTCAGTCTGGCAAGAATCTCGGAGTCAGCCATAGGACTGGAGGGCGACGAACAAAGGAGGCGACGACCAGACCGTACCATAGGGCTAGGGATTGGGTCAAACGACGAAGGCCTCACCCAAATCCAGAGATAGAACTTCCGCCATGTTCGTTGGGCAGGTTGTCGACCT
>JBDTPK010000140.1:0-6831 GCA_039932735.1 Nitrospirota bacterium | reverse complement strand
GGTTCTGTCCAGGATAAGAGCGGTTCAGGCAGTATCATGAACCCTGATAGTCTAGGCCAAGGGATATGGATTGGGAAGGTGCATAACATGGTAGGCGATACTGGTATCGAACCAGTGGCCTCTTCCGTGTGAAGGAAGCGCTCTACCCCTGAGCTAATCGCCTACAGAGCATAAAGTCTAGCACGGGGTCGTAAATCGGATCAACCGTGGCGTCAGAACCATGCGCAGTGAAGTCGTCTTGACATCCCCAAAAAGCGGTTCCTACAATGCCACCGCGCACAATCTTTCTTCCCGGAGTATTACTCGCATGCGCGACGACATTGTCATTATCGGGGGCGGTCTGGCCGGGTCTGAAGCGGCGTGGCAGGCGGCCAATCGTGGTGCGAAAGTCACGCTCTATGAAATGCGCCCCAAAGAGATGACGCCAGCGCACAAGACCGGCGGTCTGGCCGAGCTGGTCTGTTCAAATTCACTCGGCTCTGCGGACATTCTGAATGCCCCCGGCATCTTGAAAGAGGAGATGCGCCGCCTCAACTCGCTCATTATTCGGGTGGCGGATGACGTACGAGTGCCGGCAGGGTCGGCACTCGCCGTCGATCGCGAGCAGTTTTCACTCAAGATTACCCAGTCTCTGGAGGGTCACCCGAACATTCGCATTTTGCATGAGGAGATGACCGAGATCCCAACCGACTGTCTCTGTATTGTGGCAACCGGCCCGCTGACATCCAATAAACTGTCTCAGGCGATTGCGCAATTGACCAACAGTACACATTTGTATTTTTACGATGCCATCTCTCCGATCGTGGATGCCGATTCCATCAATATGGACGTCGTATTTCTCGCCTCTCGTTACGGCAAGGGCGGGGACGACTATCTCAACTGTCCCATGGATGAGCGGGCCTATAATGCCTTCTATGACGCGTTGCTCGCGGCGGAGAAAGTCCAACCGAAGGAATTCGAAAAGACCGCCTACTTCGAAGGCTGTATCCCCATTGAAGTGATGGCCGAGCGAGGCCGTCAGACCATGCAGTTCGGTCCGTTGAAGCCAGTAGGCCTTGAGGATCCCAAGACCGGTGCGCGAGCCTATGCCATGGTGCAGCTTAGGACGGAAAACGCTCATCGCTCCTGTTATAACCTTGTGGGGTTTCAGACCAAACTCACCTATGGAGAACAAAAACGGGTGTTTCGGATGATTCCCGGTCTGGAGCAAGCGGAGTTTTTGCGCTACGGCAGCCTGCATCGCAACACCTTTATCAACTCTCCCCAACTGCTGCGCGCGACCCTTCAGTTCAAGGCGCGCGACACCCTCTTCTTTGCGGGCCAACTGGTCGGTGTTGAAGGCTATACGGATTCCGCTGCGATGGGAGGGTTGGCAGGCATCAACGCCGCCCGTGGCCTTGCAGGATTGCCGCTGGTCACACCGCCTCCCACCACGGCGCATGGCTGTCTCGTGTCGTACATTACGGCCACGGACCCTCGGCACTTTCAACCAATGAATACGAATTTTGGACTCTTTCCTCCGCTTGCCCCACCGACGAGAGACAAGGAGCGCAAACGACGGCTCACAGGGCAACGGGCGCTTGAGGACTTGACGACATGGATGACGCAATTCGAGCTTTCATAACGTTCCTTGAACTGGAGCGCCATGCGTCGCACGAAACCGTTCGGAACTATGCGTCAGATCTCCGACAGTTTCAGACGTTCATGACGGCAGAGTCCCCATCCGCTCATGTGTTTGATCTTGCCACAGCGCAAACAGAGTCCATTCGAGCGTATCTTTACTGGTTGGATCGCAAGCGCGAGAAAAGCACTTCGATGGTCAGGAAGCTCGCCTCCCTCCGCAGCTTCTATCGCTATCTTCAACGAGAGGGTAGGGTCGGCATCAATCCTGCTGAGGCTATCAGGACGCCAAAACAGCCGAAACATCTTCCTCGTGTGTTGAGCAAGGACGACGCGGCAGCATTGATGGAATTTCCTGCCGGCCAAACAGGATCGTCGCTCCGAGACCGCGCATTGCTGGAGACACTCTATTCGACCGGGGCTCGTGTGAGTGAACTCGTGGGGATCAATATCGACGACCTCCGTACATCCGAAGGACTGATTCATCTGCGAGGAAAAGGGCGGAAGGAACGTATTGTACCGATCGGAACTGTGGCGCTACGGGCCATTCAGGCCTACTTGGATCAGCGACCTTTGATTGATGCTCGATGTCCGACGACGAAGACGCAGCGTGTCTCATCACCGATTTTTCGAAACAGCCGAGGGGGGCGGCTCACGACTCGGAGCGTCGCTCGCATTGTGGCCTGCTATTCGAAGCGGCTGGCTGGTGGTTCCGTGAGTCCCCATACGTTGCGCCACTCCTTTGCCACCCATCTCCTTGATGAAGGGGCTGATCTGCGGTCGATTCAAGAGATGCTTGGACATGCTTCATTGAGTACGACGCAAAAGTATACGCACTTGGCTACGGACCAGCTCCTGGCCGTCTATGATAAGACGCATCCGAGGGCCGGTCGTCCGTCCGGAGTGCGTGTCGTGAAGGACGAGACACCATGATCGTCATACGGTTTTCGACGACCTTCTGTGTCAGGCGGGAGTCGCGAGGGGTATGAGAAGCGAACATGCTTGTCCCGCGTTTTTTGGGTGTCGTACTTTTTCTGTTACGGGGGCCTGGATATGAACAGACTGATTAAAAAAGCCAATGTCCTCATCGAAGCCCTGCCCTATATTCGTACATTCAAGGGCAAGACGATTGTCATCAAGTATGGCGGTCATGCGATGACTGATGCGCCGTTGAAAGAGAAATTTGCCCAGGATGTTGTCCTTCTGAAATATGTGGGCCTCAACCCGGTCATTGTGCACGGTGGGGGGCCTCAGATCGACAAGATGCTGCAGCGCTTGGGCATCGAAGCCAAGTTTCGCCATGGGGTACGGGTGACCGATGAAGCCACGATGGAGATTGTGGAGATGGTGTTGGCCGGCAAGATCAATATGGAAATCGTGGATCTCTTGAATCGACATGGCGGACTTGCGGTCGGCTTGAGCGGAAAGGATGGCGGGCTGATGCTCTCTCGGCCTCTCACCGCCAAAGCCTGGGCCGCTAGCCTGGAAAAGGATCTCGATGATGGCGAGGGGGACGAGGATTTTGGCTTGGTCGGAGAGGTCCAATCGATCGACCCCACGTTGGTGCGAAAACTCCAGCAGGATCATTACATTCCCGTCATCGCGCCTGTTGGCACCAACGGGGAAGGAAATACATACAACATCAATGCCGATCTAGTGGCCGGAGCGATGGCTGCTGCGCTGAGTGCAGAAAAGCTGGTGATGATGACCGATGTGAAAGGTATTCGCGATGCGAAGGGACACCATCTCTCGACGGTTTCACGCAAAGACGTGCAGCGAATGGTGAAAAAAGGCACGATCGGCGAAGGAATGTTACCGAAGGTCCATGCCTGCTTGGATGCACTCGGCGGCGGCGTCGGTAAAGCCCATATCATTGACGGTCGAATTCCGCATGCCATTCTTCTTGAAGTATTCACGCATAAAGGTATTGGGACCGAGATCACCGCGTAGCTGTTTCATCCATTCAGTCTTATATGAGAACCCTGTACATTCGAATCAACCGCCATCTTGAGGCCCTCGTCGGCGAGCGTCATCCGAAGACGAGTCCTCGTGGGCTTCGGAAGGCGGCGCACTATCTGGCCACGCAGTTTGCCATGGCAGGGTGGAGCACTAGCGACCAGCGTGTGGGTGCATGGGGCAAGACCTATCGCAACGTGGTGGCGATCAGGTATCCGGATAGGCTAGGCCGTGGCGGGGAGTTATCTCCGCTCCTGATCGGAGCTCACTACGACACTGTTTCTGGGTCGCCGGGCGCGGACGATAACGCGACCGGGCTGGTGGTTCTTCTCGAAGTGGCGTCGCGCCTCCGCGCACAACCTCTTGCGCGACCCATCTGGCTCGTGGCGTTTTGTCTTGAAGAGCAGGACCGACTGGGGAGTCAGGCCTTCGCCTCCCGCTTGAAAGCTGAACACCGTGAGTTAGCCGGCGCGATGATCTTAGAATGTGTCGGGTTTGCCAGGGACGAGGCCGGCACACAGCAGGTCCCACCCGGTGTGCCCATTGCGATGCCGACCCAGGGAGATTTTCTCGCCATTGTGGGCAACGAGGCATCCCGGTCATTGGTACTCCAGCTTGAACAGGCGGCCCAGCGGCCAGCGGCCCAGCTCAAGACTCTGTCACTGGTGGTGCCGGGTCGAGGAGAAGCTATGCCCCATACCCGCCGTAGCGACCATGCCTCGTTTTGGGATGCAGGCTATCCAGCCGTGATGTTGACCGATACGGCGAACTTCAGAAATCCGCATTACCATCGTGAGACGGATACCGTGGATACACTGAATCCTGAATTTCTCTCCGGGGTGATAGAGATGGTGGTTGCAACCGCGATGCAGATCGCCGGCGCGCGACCATGAAGACGAAGAAGATGCATCGTGCGAAGCTGGCTCCTGCGACCCGCCGCCTCGTCACCGAGGTCTATGACCGTCTTGACTATCGCGCACTGGGGTCGGTCTACTGTTATGAAGGTGGCGACGAGTTCTGGCGGGCGAAGCGAGGTCCCTGCGAACGGCTCGGCAGTCGGATTGCTGTTCTGTTAAAGAAAAAAATCAGACGAGGCGGCTGTAGTCTCTACGTCGGGGCCGGGGTGTCGGAACTTCCTGCGTTGATTATGGAAACCCAGGAGCTGGGTCGGACGGTGGAGCCCTGTAATCTCAGGAGAGCCGAAGTCTCAGCCCTCAACCGTACCTGCCGTTCGATTCCCTTCACGTTCCGTACGATTGATGCGGGCAAGGCGAAGGGCCGATTCGATCATCTCTGGATAGCCAGCGTATTAAACGATCCTGAGCGGTTCCCGCATCTGTCGCCTCTCTCTTATGGACGAGGTAATCCTCTCACACTCGATCCGCTGAAGTTTGGCAAAGAACGCCGCATTGTGCGTGCGTTGGTTGCACGTTGTATGGGAAAACTTTCGAGGCCCGGCCTCGTCACGACCACGACAGAAGAGGTCCTATGGATTGCCGAGTGGTGCCACCGGCATCGAGTGCGCTACGTGGTTGGGAAACGCTACTATCCGACGGCATTAGTGGGCGACCCGATTTGCTTCATTCACATTGGCAGGAAATAAAGGGTTGGGCATCTGAGTCTCGTACGCCGTTACCTTCCCGCAAGCGGCGGGCTTTCTGAACAGGCTGTTAAATCTGGAAGCCGGGCTTAGTTTTTGATGGGCTGCCCAAATATTGGCCTGCGTACGTGACGTAATTCTCCGCCGACTTCTTAATCCACTCGAGTTCTTCAGCCGTGACTGATCGTTTCACTTTCGCAGGCGAGCCAAGGATCAGGCTGTTGGGTGGGACGATGGTGTGCTCTGTGATCAGCGCCCCGGCTCCCACGACGGAGTGTTCTCCAATCACGGCGCCATCCATAATGATGGCGCCCATGCCGATCAACACACGATCCTTAATTGTGCAACCGTGGAGTATCACGCCGTGGCCGATGGTCACCTCGTGACCGATGATCAGGGGATGGGTACCGTGGGTGACATGGAGCATACAGAGGTCCTGCACGTTCGTTCGGTCACCGATCCTGATAGTGTGCACATCCCCGCGTATGACAGCATGGAACCAGACGCTGCAGTGCTCGCCTAGCACGACATCCCCGATGACGACGCCGGTTTCTTCGATGAAGCAGGACTCGGGAATGGTGGGCGTGACACCTTGAAACGTTCGGATCATGCCGTGCACTGTAGGGGAATAGGCCAACAAGCTGCAAGGGGTGAGTGAGTCAGGCTAGGAACATGAGGGTGAGTGGAAAGACATTTCTTCCCGTCACCCGAGCCTCTTGCCAAAATGACTACAGCCGAAGCGCTCATGAGTATTTCTGGTGAGATAACCGAACCTGAGCCTGTTCGATCGCGTGGAGTAACGATTGATGGGTTCGGCACCCTGCAATGAGTATCGCGTCGGAGATCGTCACCGGTTTATAGGGTGCCACAAACCGGTCTTTGAGGCGGGCGATCCGTGCAACCGACAGGTTCAACCGTTCAGGAGAAATGGTCCCGACCTCCACCGCTTGCTCTACGGCCTCGAAGGCGGCGACTTCCCGATCTCGATCTTTACAAATCAACAGGACATCGCATCCAGCCAGCACTGCGCGAACAGCAGCATCTTCCACGCCATAATGGTCGATGATCGCGTGCATTTCCAAATCATCCGTTAGCACCACTCCATCGTAGTGCAGCTCCTGGCGCAAGAAATTCGTGATGATGGTCGGCGAGAGCGTAGCCGGCAATTCCGGATCGAGAGCTTTGTAGAGGACGTGCGCGGTCATCAGCGATACCACTCCTTGCGTAACGGCACGGCGGAAGGAGGGGAATTCGACATCCTCCAATCGCTTGCGCGATGCCTCGACCACGGGAAGCTCTTTATGGGAATCGACACTGGTATCGCCATGACCGGGAAAGTGCTTTCCGCAGGCCACAACCATATTGTCTTGCAGCCCCGCCGCTGTCGCCATTCCCAGTTCACAGACGACATCCGGCGTTGTGCCGAACGCCCGGTCGCCGATGACCGGATTGTCCGGGTTGCTGTTCACATCGAGCACTGGCGCCATATTCATGTTCACGCCCACCGTCCGTAACTCTTTGGCAATGGTGGCCGCCGCCGCGTAGGCCAATTCAGTGGAGTTGCAGCGGCCTAACAGGTCGCACGGGGGGAAAATCGTAAAGCCTTTCGGAAGACGGGAGACTCGACCGCCTTCCTGATCGATCGAAATCAACAG
>JBDTPK010000139.1:0-6845 GCA_039932735.1 Nitrospirota bacterium | reverse complement strand
TTCCCGGAAGACTTCGCGCATGGCAGGATTGTCAGTGTGTGTGACCGCCCACAGTTTGGTGAAGCCGCGGTGTATGGCCAGCATTGCCAACCGTTCGACCAGGATCGTTCCCAGGCCTTTCCCATGAAAGTCGTCGTCGACTGCCATGGCCACTTCGGCCTGATCGGCGGTTCGCGCCCAATATGAGCCGGCGGCGATGATGCGCATCTGTCCGGCGATGGTCCTCGTGACCACGATGGTGAGTTGTGTGGAGGGGTTGGAGGAATCACAGAGCGACGCGGTGGTGTCGGAAGGGGGCGCGGTTTCAGAGAAGAACCGATGACGCCTGGATGCCGGTGACAACCGATCGATGAATCCCTGCATCATCGCCTGGTCCTCCGCACGGGTAGGGCGGAGGAATGCGGTCGTACCATCGCGCAGGATGACCGGTCCCGATTCCTGGTATTCGGATGACAGAGGCGGTTGGAACATTGGGCGGATGTGCTTCATGCTCTTGGTCGGTCGCGTTAATGGTTTTCGAGAAATCGCTTGGCCTCTGTGCAGTGGGGAAATCCTTGGCGGACAAAGACCCCAATGTCCATTTGTTCACCAGACGGCTCGCCTTCCGCGGTCACAAGCGGGCAGGTCAGTCATAGGACAACGGTGTGTACCTTCTTGCGTCCTCGCTTGCTATGTCCTTGCGGGCTGACTTTCTGAGGATCCTGAGGCGATACCCTCTGTATCCATTCATGTAAACAAATCGTTGAGCACGGTCGACTACATGAGCATCGGGCGGTCAGCGCACCACCAGCACGGAGCAGCCGGCCCGATGCACAATCGCGTGCGACACGCCGCCGAGCAGGAATCGTTCAAACCCCTTCCGCGCATGGGAGCCGACCACGATGAGGTCGTAGCTCGTGCCCACTTCGCACACCGTTGTCACGGGATCACCCGTGCGGACCATGGTCGATGCAATGAAGTGCGGGCCGGCCAACGCTTGAGCCGTGTCCTTCACAACCTGTTCAGCATACCGCGTACTTTGCTCTGACCAACTATCGAGTCCCACCATCAGCTGCGGCTCGACCATTGGGAGCGAGGAAACGAGCGAGGGGAAGACTGAGAGGATGGTGATCGCGACGGGGTTCTTGAAGGGGTGCGACGTCAGCCACGTATGCAGACGGACCGCATCCTCGTGGCTTTCCACCGCCATGAGCACGCGGGCAACGGGGCGAGCCTTTCCCTTCACGATCAAGGTCGGCACTGTGGCATGGAGGAGGACGCGGTGCGACACGCTGCCGCCAAACATTTCTGTCATCCGGCTGTGATCGTGCGTGCCCACTGCGATGAGGTCGGCCTTGACCGAAGCGGCACTGTCGAGAATGAAGGCTGCCGGGTGCTGGACTTCGCACATCGTTCGAATGGAGGGAATCTCAGTCGGCAGCAGCGCGCGGCAACGCTCTACAGCCTGGTGACCGGCATCGATCAGGGCCTGGCGGAATTCGTCGTATCCTTGCAGATTGACTGCTCCGGCTACGATGGGAGACTGGAGCATGCCAAGATCCACCCCATGAACGAGTACGACGTCGTCCGGTCGGTAGAGTAACCCGATCTGTTTCACGGCGGAAAAAGATTCGTCCGACCAATCCACCCCGGCTACGATTCTCATTGTCGACTCTCCTAAATTAGCAGGCTGCGGGGAAACTCGGTGTATACATAATACACCGGCGAAATATGACAGACGGAGCGACGGTCCATGTGACCCGTATGAATTGTTGTTCCTGGTCGTAATGCAACGCTAGCTCCCCGTGATAGGCATGTTTCGGCGCATCGCCGATTCGCCGTGGCAGATGGGTATCGGTCGTGGAAATGAGCAGGCCCTCGGGTTGTGATTCAATGGCCATGATTCGAGAAGGCGGGTGTTCTTTTTTTCCTTCTCCTCTGGGTTGTTGACGACGCCGATCAGTTGTTCGTGCTGGGTATCTTTGCACGGCCCTTTGATCGTGACGACGCCCTTGGGGTATTTATCGTGGATACGGCGGCAAGCCGGGCAGAGAGTCTCGTGCGTATCTGCCGGTTTCGTGTCCCAGGTCCACCGACCCTTGTGAAAGACCGCCCCACATGTTGGACAGAGAGTGGGCTCCTTAAGCTTTCCCCGCAGTTTATAAGTGTCGTGTTCTTCCTCTTGATACGTTTGCTCTCTATGAGCGGCCAACCCTGCAGGGATCTTGGAATGTGTGGACATGGTACGGTGCACCTTCCCTGGCTAACAAGATGTCTTATAAGTCTGATGATGGGGCATGCGTTCGAGCATCGCCTCCTCAGCCAGATTGAGGTACTGTATTACGTCGCGATCTTCGACTTGCGTGAAGTCCATGAAGAAATTTCCCACGGATTCAAACGGCTCCGGTGTCATGAGCACCGCCAGTTCGTCCATATGCGTTCGAATCTCGCGGATTGTCGACGGAGGTCCGACCGGAATGACTCCAACTAGACGGTGAGGTTGCAAACCACGGATCGCGAGCGCCGAGGCCATAAACGTCGAGCCTGTCGCGATCCCGTCGTCAACCAAGAGCACGGTGCGACCTGTGAGTTGAGGGAGCGGCCGCCCCTGCCGGTACAGGTCCTTACGTCTGGCGATCTCTTTCTCTTGGATGTGGATCAACCTGTCCAGCTCATACCGGGATAAGCCAAGGGAGCTGATAGCTTCTTGATTCAGATAGAGCGATCCTGTCTCTGCCACCGCTCCAATGGCATATTCGGAATCACCAGGCGCGCCGATCTTGCGCGTCAAAAATACATCGAGCGAGGCATGGAGGGCGAGAGTGAGTTGATAGCCCACCGCCACGCCGCCGCGAGGCAAAGCGAGAATCAATACCGTCGGATCGTTGCGATAGGGACTCAGCTCATCGGCCAGTATCCTGCCAGCCTCTTCCCGATTGCGGAACATGACGCCACTCCCTTCGTTGATCGAGGCCGTGATCCTGTTCCCTCACAGTATTCCGTACGTGACGCTGACGCCGGTCAGAAATATGGCCAGCAGGACCAGCAGTGCGATCAGCCACCACAGATGACGATGGGGTTCCGTGTCCTCGTGATGTCCATGCGCGGCCCAGGGAATCTCAAAAGAGTGAGAATTTTTGAACATCGTACCCCCTCCTTCATGAGGATGCTGAACCAGTCGCTCATCTCGCCGCTCGACCCCGGCGGGCTAGTTCCCCCTCCCGCCCTGAGCCTGCCAAGACAGGCTTGTTGCAGAAGGACGCGCCTTTTCCCAGGCATCGTTCTCGCTTCGTTCAGAGACTCAACGTACGAGCCGAAGGACGACTCACCTCTTTGCTCGCCAGTCAGCCGAACCGGCGCGCGAGAAGCCACCATAGAAGATGTCGCCGAGGCCCCGTGGTCATGTATACCCTTCCCTCTCACACGAAATCTCAAGATCGTGCGGAGGTCGGAACATCACGCCTTCCTTCTCTGTTGTTGTCAGGAGAGCGTCACCTCTCCGGCGTGATCGTTAGAGCGCGGTTTCTCCGGTCTCACCGGTCCTGATTCGCATTACGGAATCGAGATCCATCACAAAGATCTTGCCGTCTCCTACAGTGCCTGTCTTCGCGGCTTGGGCAATGGTTTCAATCACGCGCGATACCATGTTCTGTGTGGTATACACTTCGATCTTCACCTTGGGAAGAAGGTCGGCCGTATACTCGAGGGACCGGTAGGTTTCTTTTTGTCCCTTCTGGCGTCCGAATCCTTTGACTTCCGTCACCGTCATCCCCTGCACCCCTAGTTCCACCAAGGCTTCCTTGACTGCTTCAAACTTGTGTGGCTTCACAATGGCCTCAACCAGCTTCATATCGATACCTCCCTCTCACGCTCACCCAAGGAGCGTAATGGTACGGTGTCAATGGATTTCCCGCTTGCCCTCCGCCACCTCTGATAGCGGAACATCATATCCCTCCCTGCCGTCGCTCTCAGGAGACCTTCACCTCAATCGATTTCGGCTTCGCCTTCTCCGACTTGGGGAGGTGTACATTCAGGACCCCGTCTTTGTACTCCGCGCTGACCTTGCTACCGTCGGCATCTTCCGGCAGCGTGAAGCTACGCATGAAGCTCCCGTAGGTTCGTTCGACACGATGGTACTTCTTCCCTTTTTCCTCTTTCTCGTATTTTCGTTCTCCGGAGATGCACATGACATCGTCCTGGATCGTCAGTTTGACGTCTTCTTTCTTCACTTCGGGTAGGTCCGCCTTGATGAGGTATTCCTTGTCATCCTCTGTAATGTCGACGAGCGGTGACCATTCGGCCACAGTCATCGCTTCCTTTCCAGCCTCAGTCCGAACAGCGGGGCGACCCAAATACGTCGAGAGGCGCTTCTCCATATCCTCCAAATCTTTGAACGGATTCCAGCGTGTCGTCACCGGTTGCCAACGGGTTAAATCAGACATGTAAAACCTCCTTGTGATTGAAGAGAAGGGAGTGAGCGTCAATCGGGCCGACCTCCCTGCTGGTGCGGGAAGGTTACTGTATATCTACCCCGGCCCCTGGGCATGAGCCTAATCTCGCCGCGTCGACTCAAGCGGTCGAGGGCGAAAACACTTGATTCCACATAACACTGACACATTGGCGCATGACCTCTTCGAGGTCGCAGACATGGGCTTTGCGGACGATGTCGATCACTTGATCTTCGACGGTCGTCTGTTGCGTCATGTGCCACCTCCGGAGAACGGAATGAGTTGCAGGAAAGATGACAATGCATTGTCGGTGCCACAGGATGGTGTCGTCGGGCGATAAAGGAAGAAGTTCAGTAACACAGGGAGTTACAGGCTTCAGGCATGAAGGAGAGGGCTGTGCTCTCTGACAGATTGAGGAGTTTCGGGGCAGTGACAAGCAGGGGGCTGTTGCCAAATACCTCAGCGATGGGAGGGGCTCGTTGTGCGGGCGAGGCCTGAAGATCGCAACACGTGTTGGGAGATGGAACTATGCTCCTTTGGCGTCCCGTTGGAGGTATGGATCAGGAATGACGTCTCCACATTCAACGCAACGCACCTTCCCTGCCATGTGTTCCTCTTCCGAGACGGAATCAGAGATCAGGCGACTGTGTGCACAGGCGCAAGGCGGGCTCGTTGGGAGGGATTGTGGTGTTCGTCCTGATCGTTCGAGACTCATGGTGCACCTCCAGGGAGTAGAGTCGAATGGTTACCAGTGTCTCTAGGTGCCTACAATCAACAATGTGTCACAGGGCTTCACGCATGTGGTCTGAAACAGCCGAATGCCGAGCCATAGCAGGCAAACTTCATCGCGACGCAGGGACTGAGATATATAATGAGAGATAGTCTGCCACTTGCCCGAGGAAAACTGGTCAAAACAGCTCACATGTGAATAATTGTTTTCGGGCCTTCCTTGGCCCGCAATAGCTCGCAGTATTCATGACGGTTCGTCGCGAAATCACGCAGTTGTCACGTGAGGCAGGCTTGTCGTAGCGGTGAATCCCCGATTGTAGGAGAAACGTTTTATGGATATTGCGGGTTAGGTCTTGCGAAGGAACCGGGGCTTGTCTCTGACGGACACCATCTTGACCAGGTCCCGCACAGACAAGAGGCCCACCACCTTGTGGTCCTCGCTCACTGCGAGGTGGCGTATCCGTTTCTCGGCCATGAGCCGACTGGCGTCGCGAACGGTGTGGTTGATGTCGATCTGAATCAGGGGAGCATTCATCACGACTCCGACACTGGTACTGCGCGTAGTGAGACGAATCGCGATCACTTTTCTTACCACGTCGGTCTCGGTCACGATCCCGACAATGTTGCCGGCCTTCAGCACGAGGAGCGAGCCGATCCGTTTCTCCGCCATCATCTGCGCCGCCTCCAGCACAGTTCGTTCACTCGCAACAGTTTCCATGCTCGTATGCATGAGCACGCTAAGGGGCCGGTAGACGTTGTCGAGGTCGCGGATGGGACCCCCTTCTGAATCGACGAAATAGCGCACGAGATCTCGAACTGAAATCACTCCGATGATTTTCTCTTCATCGGCGACGCAAAGATAGCGGACATCGTTCGTCTCCATGAGATGACTCGCATCCAGCATGGGCCGATCCGGCGTGATGGTCAGCAACGGACTGGTCATGATCTGATCCACCCTGGCAAGAGAAGCATCCAATCCTTTGGCGAGCACCTTCCGAATCAGGTCGGTCTCAGTCACGATTCCTGATCGATTGGACACGCGACCCTCCGCATCGGCCGGCACGACCAACAGGGACCCAAGGCTCTTCTCCCGCATGCGCACCGCCGCATCCACGATGGTGGTGTCAGGTGGGACGACTTCCAGATTCCGATGCATGAAGTCCCCGATCGTGCCTCCTGACCGTATTGTCATGGATATCCCCTTTCTCCGTGAGACCGCACGACAGACCCGCCCCTGTTCGTGGCGTACCATCGTGATGAGCCCCCTCGTGCTCATGAATGGCGCCCCGATTGTATCATTAAATACGTGCATATGGCGGGCCAAGGCCGCGCCGTTGGGGAACGGAGAATCTTCCGTAAGTCGCTGGAAGAATCAAGAGGATAGATCAGCGATGTCGAATTGGTTTTTCAGCAGCCTATGAGGACCCTCCTCCCTCCATATCTCATCAATCCAGTACGAACGTGATTTTAAGGTCCACACGATACAAGCTGACCTTGCCGTTGTCGACCACGACGTGTTGCTCCTTCACCCAAGCCGATTTGATGTTGTGTATGGTCTTGGATGCCCGGGTGATTCCGTCCTGAATGGCTTCTTCGAAACTCTTCGGCGACTCGGAACTAATCTCGATGATCTTCGCGACGGACATGGGACTCCTCCTTTGTTGTGCGCATGAGCGCGGGTCACACCGA
>JBDTPK010000138.1:0-6937 GCA_039932735.1 Nitrospirota bacterium | reverse complement strand
GACATCTATGGTAATTCCTGGGCGTAAAAAGACAAACTGAAACGAGAACGACGACAATCCTAAAGAACTCGCGACAGCTCGTGAATACATCTCCGCTTGGGATCTGTAACGATCCGCAATGGCCGGTGCGTCCTCAACCGCCACATCGTCCGTCTTGTAGTCCGCAATCCAGATCCCACCGTCAAGTCGGTAAATCAGGTCAATGACTCCCTCCATCATCTGCCCCTCGCTCGCGGGCATGACGAACGGGACTTCTCGCCCGAGCACTGTCGCGCGTTGCAGCCTTGTATACGGCTCGGAAGAAAGAAACCGACTAAAGAGCGAGGTGAGATTCTCCGTGACGTCGGCCATCAATTGAGGATAGTCTCGTGCTACAAACCGGCGACAGGACTGCTCGATGACGGCGCAGATCTCCGTAGGAGGCCTGGTGAAGTCCCACTGTTCGAGCACCGCATGGGCACAGACTCCCACCAGTCGACCCAGATCAGCATTACGCCTCACAGCAGGACGCGGGAAAACGGCCTCAGCCCTGCCTCCTGTGTGGCTCGAAGCAATCAGTCGTCGCGGCGTCGAACGTCGCTTCTCCCACTCAACTTGCCGTGCCTGGCGGCGAAGGAGGATGGGCTCAAGGGCCGGTCTAGGGGGCATGGGAGAAATGAGCTCCTGTCTGCGTCTTCTGGTTGCCACCGTGACCGGCGTGATGATGCGCGTGAGGCGGCTTGTTCCAATGCAGATCTGCTCAGTGGTCCATGAGCCCCCCTCGTCCTCAATCGTTTCTCCGAGCAATGAGAGAACGGTATCATGTCCTGGTTTCGTCGTCAGCCCGCCTGAGAGGACCAGCAGATCGCGCGCTCGTGTCATGCCGACATAGAGGAGCCGTCGCTGTTCGGCTTCTTCACGCACCGCCAGCTTCATCTCCACGAGCAAGGCGCCAAGATTGGAACGGCCGCCCATTCGCAGGCTATAACAGCGGCTCGACCAATCATGATGGATGGACGGCCCTTTGCGAGGATTCTTTGCCCCCTGGTGCAGACCAGGAAGTATGACGACAGGAAACTCCAACCCCTTGGCCTTATGGATGGTCAGCACGCGGATCGCGTTCAACGATTCTTCCATCAAGGCACTTTCAGCCTCATCCGGCTGCTCAGATATTCTGTTCATCATCAGGTCGACGAACCCGGTCAGGTTGAGATGGGGGCGGTCAGCCAGTGCTTCGGCCATCTCCCTAATCTTTCGCAGATTAGCCACAGCTTGCTCGCCATGGAGCGATGCAGCGGCCAACTCCAACACAGGTAATCGTTCAAAGATCAGGTCGATGGCATCAGGCACAGGCCGCAAGGGAGCACGCTGATGCAGCTCGGCCAATCGTGCAAAGAGCCGCCTCACTATTCCTGCTTGTGGATGGCTCCAGGAAGCCAGGCGCTCCCCCTTTCGATAGTCCAACCCCTCGATCTGTTGGAGGGCCAAGAGATCCCGGTCCATCATGCCGCCGAGGGGCGAGCGCAAGATTCCGACCAGCGCAATCATGTCATACGGGTTCTCGATGACCCGGAGAAGGTTGACCATATCGATAATTTCCTGCCGACGATAAAAATGCTTTTCCCCGTCCGTGACGTAGGCGATGTCGTACCGGCGAAGGGCATCCAGATAGATCTGCGCTTGGGTCAACTTTCTAAAGATGAGGGCAATGTGGCCCGGTTGGAGCAGACCTTCGCGGCGATCGCGATCCAGGACCGTCGTTCCTGGAAGAAGCGTCTCCTTCAGCCAGCGCGCCAGCGCTTCCGCCTCTGCCCTGGTCGCAGCCTGCACATCGAACTCTTCGTCGGCCTCTCCTGGTGTCACGAGGCGAAGCTGTACTCCTGAGACTGAAACCTCCGACTTCCGATGAGGCCTGGCTACCAGACGCTCATTGGCTGGCTGAACATGTTCTGTCGATTGAAAGAGCCGGTCAAAAACATTGTTAACAACATCGAGCACCGCCTCGTCGCTACGAAAATTCGTTATCAGCGAATAGACCGCTCCCCCACCTGCACGAATTTTCTCCACCACTCGCTCGAACGCTTCAATGTCGGCTCGGCGAAAGGCATAGATCGATTGCTTGGGGTCTCCCACGATAAATAATTTGCCCGGCTCCAACTCTACGTCCTGCCACGAAATGTGATGGCGACCGACCTGCTCACCAAGGTAGAGAATGATCTCGTACTGCACTGGATCTGTGTCCTGAAACTCATCGACCAAGATTGCCCGATAGGTCTGTTTGATCCGAGCGCGAACGGACGGATGGTCGCGCAAGAGCGTTTTGGCCCGTGACAGTAACCCATCGAAGGCCATCCATCCGGAAGCAAGAAACCCATGCTGTATCTGGTCGAGCAAAGGTCGTACGAGGGTCATGACTTCTTGAAAGTACGACTGGTCGACTGTGAGAAGTTGTTGGGCGAGTCCTATGAGGGAGGCTGTCTCCTGGAACGCAGCCTCATGCCATCCGGCAGGGGACTTTCCTAGATCTTTCTCTAAGACACTCCGTTCATCCTGAGATAGGTGAGCGAGGCCTGGCGGCCCTTTCTCTAACAAGAGTGCCAGCAACTGCACCGCGGCAGCGAGCATCTGTTCCGCCTTACGCCGTTTCGGTCTATCTTGCGCGGCAAGAAGAGTGTCTGCGCGGCTATGCATGGCCACAATCCAGTCTCGCAATGCTCCCTCCAGGGATAGGGAACGGCACTGACGTTCCAGCTCATCGAGATTCACAAAATCCCCAGCGAGCGCTGTGGTCAACTGCTGAAGATCGTCGAGGGTGGTCCCAGCCAGGACTTGCCGCCAGCGGTCATGTTGTAGACCGGATAATCCGAGCTCATCGTCCAACCATCGATCCCAATTTGAGTAAAACAATTCCTTGAACCGTGACCCATCATCTTCTTGAAAGAATGGATCAACTTCAGATTCAACCGGGTGAAGCCGCAAGAGGTGCGCGGCAAAACTATGCAACGTGCCGATCTGAGCTTTTTCCATCTGCGCAAGCGCCATCTTGGCCCGTTCTCCTACTTGTTCGGCTGAGAGATGATACCGAGCGAGAAAGACGGCGATCAGCTCATCAGACTGCTCGATCAGGCGAAGGAGCTGCGCGCGCAGCCGCTGCTTCATTTCAGTCGCGGCTTTATTTGTGAACGTGAGGGCCACGATCTCCGTGATGGCTAAGGGGTTCGGCTCTCTCAGGAGGAGATTGAGGATGCGATTGACGAGGATCGTGGTCTTGCCGGTCCCGGCTCCTGCAACCACCACAACATTGCGGTCCCAGGTTGTTTCCGCCAGGAGCCGATCCTGGGAATCTGCAAGTGTCGCGACATCACTCATCATGCACTTTCTGTTTTCTCAACTGACGTAAGACTCGGGCCTGAGGCGAGCGGTACGAGCGCCACCAGGCCATGGCATCGTGGCGGCGACAGGCACCGGAGAATTCGCAATAATCGCAATAGCCATCGGGAAGAATAAAGAACTCTCTGTTCACAATGCCGTCAATCAATGTCGAGAGCGTCTGTCGGATCATGCCGCCGGTGTGGCTGGTCCAGAGGCCAGCATCGAAGGTCGAACGAGAGATCTGTTGTTTCCACTTCGGAGCCAGGAAGAGCAATTGGACGTCAGTTGCAGCGGGCAACGACGGCAGTGTCATGTGGGCATAGAGCGGCGGTTGCAGTCGAAATCCTCGCACAGCCGATAGCGCGAGGTTGCGATCCACCGCACTGATCTCACTTCCCTGCTTGAACTTGTAGTCCACGATACGGAGCGCCGGAGGCTCAGTACGATAATCGACACGGTCCAAGGTGCCATGAATTTTCAGGAGAAATGATGACGCATCGGACTCCAGCGGAACGATGCCTTGGGCTGCAACCTCAAACGCGACAGGACGGAATCCAGTTACGAGATACTCCTCCTGGTCGAACGAGACGGCAGCCGCGACCAACGCGGTTGCCTGCTCGCGAGCCAGCGTCCAGAGGAGAGCATGCCCTGTCCCCTGGCTTGCCGCATGGGCAGCGAAGGTCTCGGCCACGGCTTCATGCACCAGACATTGCACCCGGGCCTTGGTGAGCTGAACATCCGGCCACTGAAGCACCAGCAACCGTTCATAGCTCACTCGAAGTGATTCATGAACAAGAGTCCCGAGCGTTAACGGAGGTAGGTGATCGTGCTGAAGCCGTCCGACTGGTTTCAGCCGAAGGATTTTTTCTGCGAAGTACTGAAAGGGACAGGTCGCATACCGCTCCAGTGCTGTCGGTGAAAAGCTCCGTTCTGCAGGCCCCGATAACGCAGATGCCTCATCACCGATCATGCCGTCGAAAGGACCCAACTCGGGGGATTCCCGCTCAATTGTTTTCAGTGTGGCGAGGCCCTGCTCAAAGAGGGGCCGATCGCATCCCATCGCATCAAGTATTGGTAACGCATCGTGGCCCTGCATTAGGAACCCCAAGGCCAATTCCTCCGCTGGCAACAGGTCTTGGATCGAGGGCTGTTCGCTGATCCGTTGGGTCAACCGTCGAGGGACAGTCTCTTCCGGCTTTCCAGCGAATCGGACATCGCGCATCGCCATGGCAATGAAACTAGACGGCGCCATAACCCGCCCTGTTTCGTCGGCTCGTTGATACGAGAGATACAGACGATTGGTGGCCGAACGGCTGAGGAGTTCAAACAATAATAGCTCTTCTTCATGTCCCGATAATTTCTCATCGATCTTGTAGCCTAACGTCGATTCCAACACCGCGCGTTGCCGGTCACGAAGAAATGGGTCTTCCCGCACGTATCGTGGGAAAATCTTTTCGTTCATGCCAAGCACAAAGAGCGCGCGAACGGTCCGGCCACGGGCCGTCATCGCATCCAGCACCTGAACACCGTGGTGCCGGCCTTCTTCGATGGGAATACTGGTTTCGTCTAAAGCCCGGAGGAACAGTTCGACCCACTCTTCCCAAGAGAGGTCCCCTCCCAGCGGATCTAATTCCATCAGTCGGGCAAGCACGGAGCGGATCAGTGAACCGATCGTGCTGAGCTTGGTCGGTTCAAGTGCCCCGCTCGATGGAAGGTCGAACAGATCGGGCACGTGAACATGGGATTGCACCAATGCGAGAAATGCATCGGTCAAGATCCCAATCGATCCTTGTGCCGGAAGAGCTTGGCAATCGTGAATCAGTTTCGACACAAGTTCCCACAAGTACGTGAGCTGAGTCGCCTCACAAGGCCTACCTATGGTCCGATCGTCATCGTCAGGCTCGGCTTCTGCATCGGCTAGGATCGACACACTGGCCGGCTCTGCCAAACGTTTCCATTCCGCTTCCCCTTTCGTAATACCCAAGGTGTAGACCAGGGAGCGCCAGATATCAGGCCGGAGATCACCTCTGGTAGGGCCGACACCCTGGATGTGATAGAAGGGGGACGTGATCACATCCAGCATGGCAGCACGGTCAAAATTATTTCCTGGAAGCGATGCCAGGCGCACAAGAGTCTTGACCATGGGTTCGCGCGACAGCGGCGTCCCAGCCGTTGACGTGAAGGGCACCAGATGATGATCGAACATCGATTGGAGCCGAAACTGATAGGGCTCCAGCGTTCGAGCCACCACACTGATCTCGTCAAAACGATAGCCATGCACCTCGACCAGCGTCAGGATTTCATGGCAGATCGTCGCCAACTCTTGCTCGACCCCAATGACGTTCGTGACGGAAAGTTCCACTCGATCGATAGTTGCGGTTCGCTCCCCTTCCCCACTCTTATCCTCATGGCTCTCCGCCATTGGGAGAAGGTGTTGCTCGAAAAATCGACGGGCGAAGAGAAAGACTGGGCGGTTCTGCAGCGGAAAATACAAGGTGGTCGGGGCAACGCAGGCCACCGATTCGAAGAACAAGAGTTGGACCTGTGAGAGATCATAGAAACCATAGTAGAAGACACGGTGCAGCCTCTTGAGGAAGAAGGAGCCTGAGAGATCCTGGCCAAGTGAGGCAGCCAAGTCATCTGGAGAGCCAACCCCCAGCGATCGGCTGGCTTCCATCATGGCTGCGTGCAGGCTGAACAGGGAATGGAGCCAAGTTCGGTCCTCCTCCTCGAACACCCCTTCCGTGAGGGCGTTCAATGCCGTCGTGGGCGCGACCACCGCGTCTTTCAAATCGCGCACCGTCGACCAGAGTCCTTTCCATATCCCTGGTGAAACAGGCAACCGCAGGAGCGGTTCTAACCCTGGAAGATTGCGTCGAACCACATGCTTCACCAATTGTTCAAAAAAGAAATCATCGACCAGCTGTAAAGGTGGTTCGTGACTAAACCCAGCGACCATTGCGAGATCATCACGCAGACGAAGAGCCAGTTGGTGGAACGTCAGGAAGTGGATATTGAGGAAGGCGCGAGACTCGTGACGGGTGAGTACCTGTTTCAGCTGCTCGACCAGGAAGGTTGAAGGGACAATGACGGCGAGCGGCGCAAAAGGATCGTCGGTCTTACAGGACCGAATATCCTCGACCAGTGCACGATCAAGAGCGGGATGAAAAGGCCCAGTGACGATGCGAAGCATCTAATACCGAATGTTGAGTGGCTACATGTTGAAAGTCGGATCAACGCAAAATCGTCAGTAGCCATTCATCATCGAACATCTAACATTCCTTGTGCTATCCGGTCTCCGGCCCCATCAGCTCACCGTTGCAGTCCATACAGCCCCAGTCCCCATCAATGAATCCCATCGGTTCACCGCACATTGGGCACTCGGGCGGGGGGCCCTTATCGATGACAGGGAGCTCGGGTAATTCAAAGTCGTCGTCATCGGCCATGGAGTATTCTTTCTCCTCTACTCACGCGGTTTCATCTTGAGTAACAGTGCCTTCTCAGCACTCTCCCGGCTCGGCACACCGACGAATGTCAGTCGTCCGTCAATAATGGTGGCCGGCACCGCCCTGACCGAATGCCGGTC
>JBDTPK010000137.1:0-6938 GCA_039932735.1 Nitrospirota bacterium | reverse complement strand
ATATCCGAAGCGCCTTCTGGCACATGCTGGGCGATGCCTGGGTGTCCCTGGGCATTGTCATCAGCGGAGGAGCAATGCTATTGACTGGATGGACTGTGCTCGATCCACTGATCAGCTTACTAGTCGTCGTGGTCATTGCCAGAGCAGCCTGGCCGCTATTCAAGGAATCGTTGGACGTCTTATTGGAATCCACTCCACCGAACATTAGCGGCTCGCACGTGGCCGAGACGATAGAAGCGGTTGCCGGGGTAAAAAACGTCAACGACCTCCATATCTGGGCAGTCGAACCTCGCTTGGTTATGATGACCTGCCATATCCTGGTTGATGGAGATGATTCCGCACTGACGAATGATTTACTTCACACCATCCGCGCCAAGGTCAGCACAGATTTCGGCATCAAGGATATGACGATACAGATGGGAACTGCCTGTTGCCACCCTGACGAGATCCACTGCGATCTCACCACCTTGGCGATGGAGCACAAGGATAAGGGACTCGTACATGTGCACCACTGAGCGATCCAACAGCGCCCAAGCCCATGCTCATGCGTTCGACGTCTCACGACCTTTGAAACCATGACCACAACCCCGATCCCCTTTTATATCCTCTGCGGCTCCCTCGGCGCAGGCAAAACCACCCTCTTAATGAGGCTACTTGAACATTGGAAGAGCCAGGGGAAACGGGCCGGCGTGTTGATGAACGAAGCTGGAGAGGTGAGTATCGACGGCCCGCGCGCTGGCACCATCGCCGAACAAGTGATGAACCTCGCCGGCGGCTGCGTCTGTTGCGACACGAAGGAAGACTTGTCCTGGGGGATCGCGCAACTGGTGCGGGATTATGAGTCGGATGTAATCGTGCTGGAATGTTCCGGCATGGCCGATCCAGCCGAGGTGATCGATGGTGTCACCGATCTCTATACCGGTCGGCTCGCGCATTTAGAAAAAGTTATCGCCCTCCTGCACCCGATTCCCACAGACAGAGAAAGTATGGGGGGCTTCGTCACCAGGCAGGCGATTCGTTGCGCTGATGAGTTGATTCTCAACAAGAAAGATCTCTATGTCCCCGGCCATTGGGAGGGGTTCAAAACTTCCATCATTGAGCAGAACCCCTACGCACGGATCTGGGAAACCAGCCATGCCCGAGTCGATCCTTCATCGCTGCTCGAACCCATCACCCGCATCGCGCCATCGACGGCGGTGAATGTGGAATTCGGCGTGCCTCGTTCGCCCGCAACGAGCAAGCGGGCAGCGTATCATCCCATCGCCACGACGGTTCGGCTGCCCGGCCCGTTGAACCTGGTACGATTTCTGGGATGGATGAAGACCCTACCCCCTGAACTTGAACGGGCGAAAGGCTTCTTCCGCTTCACCAAGGGGCCGGAGCTTCAAGAATTTCAATATGCCCCGCCAGGCAACGCCACCATTATGCCAATTACATTACTCGATGAGCCGAGCCATGCGATCGTGTTGATCGGACGAGGCTACGACCAGGAGCGCTGCCAAGCAGAACTGTTGCACTGTCTGGAAAGTTATGTGGGGACGGAGGACTAAGTCGTAGGGTTGGCCATCGAAGAACGAACACGAGAATAGCGCAAGAGCAACCATGCAGCCCCGGCCCCGAACAATCCGCCGATCACCCAACCTCCCAGTACATCCGTGACGTAGTGAGCCCCGATATATACGCGAGAGAGACCGATCAGTCCAACCAACGGCCAACTCACCCAGCCTGATCGCGGATAGAGTACTTGGAGAAACGCAGCGGCGGTCGCCGTGTTAATGGAGTGGTTCGACGGAAATCCGAAGGTTTTGCCGCAGGCTTCGATCTGGTGGATATCGGGGAGCGCCATACAGGGTCGCGGGCGAGCCGCAAGATCTTTAATCCGCGCTCCGACGAAATCCAACAGGCCGATGGAAGCAGCCAGCACCGGGGCTGCCAGCAACGCCTCCCGCCACGACACCCACAGCCAAAAACCGGTCAGCAAAATACCAGGCACCCACAACAGACTTGATCTGGAAAGACTGAGCGCCAATCCATCCAACCAGGCTGACTGCCCGGCGAATCCATTGATAGCGCGAAAGAGCGATTCGTCCACACTCATGTGGATGACGATAAAGCGTCACCCATCCTTCGTCAACCTCCAACCGCCAAACAGAAGAAATGGCCCAGGTGGTCCACCGTCATGTTGAGATGGGAGTCAGCGCGTGCGGAAATGGATGCGCACAGTGAGTTCTCCATCAACCGGCTCATCGCCTTTCAACTGAGGATCGAAGGTCCATTTGTTCAACGCAGCCATACCGGCAATGGTGAGCTCACGATGCTTGCAAGGCTCTAGGACAACGACCGTAACTTTGGCCTCTTTCGTGACCATCATGCGAGCTTTCATCCAGTCGTCGAGTTCCTTGCCGTCGAGCGAGGAAGGAATGTCTGGCCAAGGAGTCGATTTGGCCACCGGTCCAGACTGCTGATCTTTGTTGAGCGGCAAGCCGTGAACGTGAACTTCAGGAAGCTCCAATATATCTTCCTGGTGGTCTGTTTCATGTGTGGCTTCATCTCCGTTCAGGGAATAAGCGAAAGTCGGCCAAGCTAACACTACGCCAAATAATATCGTGAGTAACGCTCTGATCATCTGTCTATCCTACCCCGCTAAATACCGGATGCTCAAACGAGCCGGTCAACAAGACCGCAGACGACGACCCCGAAAGCGCAGCCGCTTGCCACCTTGAAGAAGTCGTCAAGCCGAGGATGCAGTTGACGGCTTGTTTCAACATCCGGCTAAAAAAACCACTGGGCGCGAAAGAAATACGACCTCGGCGCTCCCGCATGCGCAATGCCGAGACCAATGCTTCCTTCGCCGGTGTTATAGAAATACCCCTGGTCGAGTAGATTGATGATGTCAATGCCGAGCAGCATCTTTTGATTGTCCCAAGGTAACGGGATTACATGCGTGAGCGACGCATTGTACACAGTATGGGAGGCAGAGTGAGAAGAATTTGTTTTTGCATCGTCATCAACCGATGTGCGCAAGCCTGATCCGTACAACATCTGGCCGGTGATATTGGTTCGCTCAAGAAGCCGATAGGTCACAACAGCCGAACTTGTCATAAACTGCGAGTGATCGCAAAAGACCCCGCCCTTTGAATTGATGTCGACGATCTCCTTATTGTCGAGGAGATATTGCCCCGACTGCAACCCATACCCCTTGCATTGCCCCCAGCCGACATTACCACGCACGGTCAGCCTATCGGTGAATTGCACTTTCAACGCGCCATCGATGCCTCGTTTCCAGCCGTTCTGAAAGGCAAAGTAGTTCAGCATGGGGGTACTGCCGAACTGTCCGGCGTCCGACATATAGTGGTCGAGCTTGTAGTAGCCCGTCAGTTCCAACGTGGCATACCGACTGACTGCGTGATAGCTTCCGGCCTCGAAATAATGCGAGCGCTCCGCCCGAGGTTTAAAGCCAGTCGGGTCGTCCGGAGCGGCAGTGGTATTCTGCGTATTGAGATTCACGAATGCGATTTGCTCGACATTGGGCGGAGTGAACATCCGGCCATAAAACACATGGAACACGTTGGCTTGATTGTGTTTGTACGTGGCGCCGAGACGTGGGCTCACTTGCCCCTCGTTATAAAACCCCTGAATGACGTCAGCCCGAACGCCCAGATTAAATGTCCACTGGTCGTGCGGACTCCACTGATCTTGAATCCAGAACTCTTCCCGCCATTGTATGTTGCTGTTGGTCCCTAGCAAGGAAAGAACCGGCCCAGCCGGAGCCCCACCGCTGGTATCAAACCCAAAGATCTGTGCCCTGTTATTCGCATTGGTGTAGTTAACCTGAAACCCTGTTTTCACGAGATGCTGGCTGTTGGGTACCCAGCTATAGTCATACCGTCCTCCTCCTGTATAGGCCGTTCGCTTCTGATTGGCTGCTTGCGCGCTGTTGACATCGTCGGCATAGGCTAAAGCATTGTTCGCAGGAGTATGAAAGTCAGCTTCCCCTCTCCTGAAATAGAGCCCCAGACTGAAGAAGTTCGTGGCGTCCAGATCATGCCGCCATACCATCTGAGAGTACTGATTGTTTTCCTTCTGAAACTGATCAACGTTCTGAGAGGCTCCCGGTGTGAATCCGACAGGGAACAGCGCCAATACATCCGGATTTGCAAGGAGGTTGGGAATCGTCGGGATCTGGTACTTCGCCACCGAGTTGAGATACACCCAGCTAAAGTTATTGTGATTATCGTGCTGGAAATCGCCCCGCAGATAAGTATTGTTCTTTTCGCTCTGATTGTGGGTATTCGTGTACCCCAACGTGGGAGGCTCCAGCCCCCGATTCGTGGTGATGAAACTATTCAAGGCGTAGTAACGAAACTTTTCACCGATGGTGCCCCCATATTCAAAAGACGGATTCACGGTTTCATTGGATCCACCCATGACTTGCATGGAGCCGAATCCTGGCTTCGAACCGCTCTTGCTCGTAATGTCCACAAGTACTGTCGCCTTATTCCCATACTGCGCTTCCATCCCACCGAGAATAATGTCCGCTCGCTCCCAGGCCCGCGGAGGAACAATGTCGGCGAACGATCCACTGACCGTGTCAGGAATGGGGATCCCATCGATCCGATACTGCTGATTAGCATGATCCTGCCGGATGTGTGTCTGCTTCAGCGAGCCATAGGCTACGCTAGGAACCGTTAGCAACACTTCATACACGTCACTATTGTTCCCCTTGGGCAGAGCCTCGATGTCCTTGCGACTGAGCTGATACGTTTCGCTCGATGCCTTGTATTGGATCGCCGGCAGCGGAGAGACGATCTCCAACGCAATATCCTGCGTCACTGACATGGTGAGTGCCACCGGGGCCGCCTGTTCCTCACTGATCTTCACCACCACAAATTCGCTCTTATAGGTATCCTGAACCGCACTGATAGAATACGTGCCCTCTACCGGAACCGTTATGGTGAATTCTCCCGCCTGGTTCGTGATTCCCTGCGTGACAACGTTGCCTTCGTGATCGCGCACCTGCACGATGGCCTGATCCACCCGGCGAAGATCCTGATTCTGGACCCATCCCTCAATGAGCTTGGGCTCGGCAGCAATGGCATGGCCTAGGCATAGCCCCGACAGACAGGTACAGAGACCCAGCACACGCATAGTCAAATGGCACCATAACATAGGTCGCATGAGTCCCCTACAATCACATGCTGAACAAATACCACGCCCGCCCAGTCGGCAGCTCGACGACGATCGTGGCAGATTGGCGCGAATCAAACTGACGTGACTAGTTGGACGGGGGAGCGCGAGAAGGACCAGGTGTGGATAGTTCGAAGGAAAGCAGCACGGAGTCCGATGGAAGCTCCAATAGAGCAGGGAGTTCCTGTGCCGTGAAGAGAGGGCTGCCGACATCCAGTGAGCCGGCCGTGTGATGCTGTACCCACTGACACAGGTCCGTATCGGAGTGTTCATGTCCATCGTGGTCGGCCGCCGCCAATTCGTGATGAACATCTTGCGCCACGGCAAACGGCGCAATGACGAGCATTAACACAACAAGACCCATCGCCACAGGACACCGAAGCAGGCGGAACAGAGGTCGTTTGGATGTGCGCGGAATCATTGCAGGCGAGCTAAGCATAGGCATTCACGGCTTGTCAAACCACGGAATCAAGACACCAATTGTTTCGTCTCCAGGCATAGGCAACGCCTCCGATGGATATTCCCGTGAATATCCGCTATATTTTAGACGTCCGAGCGCGTAGCGCCCCCGCAATCGGCACAAGACAGGCGCGTCCCGTGAGCCAAGGCAGTACCATGCAAAGACCTCTCGACAACCAACATATTATTGAAATCAAGCCGCTGCCCTCGCCGCGAACGATCAAGTCCACATTGCCGATAACCGACCAAGCCGCCGCGCTGGTCGTCGAAACCAGGGATGCCGTTCGCCACATTCTGCACGGCCAAGACCGTGAGCGCCTGCTGGTGATCGTCGGGCCCTGTTCCATCCATGATCCTGAAGCCGCGTACGAGTATGCCGACCGACTGAAACTAGTGGCCGATACGCTACGCGACCGGCTGCTGATCGTCATGCGCACCTACTTTGAAAAACCCCGGACCACGATTGGCTGGAAGGGGCTCATCAACGATCCACATCTGGACGGCACCTGCGATATTGGAACGGGCTTAGAGTTGGCCCGAACAACTTTGCTTAACATCAATAAACGGGGGATCCCCTGCGCCGCTGAAGCCTTGGACCCCGTGTCGCCCCAATACATCGCCGATCTCTGGAGTTGGGTCGCCATCGGCGCCCGCACGACCGAAAGCCAGCCGCACCGGGAAATGGCCAGCGGGCTGTCTATGCCAGTCGGCTTCAAGAACGGCACAGAGGGTAATCTTCAGGTGGCCTGGAATGCCATGGTGGCCGCGAAGCAGCCACATCATTTTCTGGGCATCAACGCCGATGGACTCACCTCCATCATCAAAACCACCGGAAACCCCGATCGTCATATCGTCCTGCGAGGCGGAGGCGGCAAAACCAACTATGAGGTTGCCGATGTGGTCCGTGCTGAAGCCCTGGTCGCGAGCGAAGGTATTGTGCGTCCCATCATGATCGACTGTTCGCATGACAATTCCGGTAAAGATCACCGGCGCCAGGGTATGGTCGCGCGCGATGTCCTCCGCCAATTCCGCGATGGCCGCCAATCCATCATGGGACTCATGCTCGAAAGCAACCTCCATCCAGGCAAGCAGACCTGGGAGCAGGGAAAAGCGCTGGCACATGGCGTCTCCATCACCGATGGCTGTCTCGGCTGGGATGAGACCGCAGCCTTGCTCAATGAACTAGCCGAGATGATCGTGACCAAGCCCGCCTAGCAGGATGTTCAAACAGTCCCCCAGCGTCGTTCTCGCATCGTTCAGACCCTCAACGTACCCCAGAGGGTATGCCTCGG
>JBDTPK010000136.1:0-6978 GCA_039932735.1 Nitrospirota bacterium | reverse complement strand
CTTCCCACCATCAAGTAGCTAAATTTCTAATCATGGGGCTTCAAAATGTGCATAACCCGCGTAAGGTATAAAACGTGAGACACGACTCACCCTTTGTCGTCATTGAGCCATGCAGAGGTTGGTTCAGCCTCAAACTCAAGGCCTTGTGGGACTATCGTGAGCTCCTCTATTTTCTCGCGTGGCGTGACCTCAAGGCCCGGTATGCTCAAACAGTCATGGGATTGGCCTGGGCTGTCGTCCAGCCGTTGTTCATGATGGTGGTGTTTACTGTCATTTTCGGTAAGCTCGCACGATTTCCGTCGGATGGAATTCCATATCCCTTGTTTGTTTATGCCGCGTTAGTGCCATGGACTTTTTTTGCCAAGAGCCTGGATCGAAGCGGATTCAGCGTCGTTGCTGAATCAAACTTGATTACAAAAATCTACTTCCCTCGCCTGATCATCCCTCTGTCCGCCACCTTGGGCGGCCTGCTTGATTTTGCGATCGCCTTTCTGCTCTTGGTAGCAATGATGGTATGGTATGGAGTGTTTCCGTCGTGGAACCTAATGGTGGTGCCATTTTTTCTATTGTTAACTATCCTGACCTCGCTTTCAGTGAGTTTGTGGCTGTCAGCCTTATTTGTAAAGTATCGTGATGTTGCCGCGGTGGTCCCTCTTATGACACAAGTTTGGATGTTTGCCTCCCCGATAGTGTACCCGGTCAGCATGGTTCCGCAAGAATGGCAGGGGCTTTATAGCATCAACCCGATGGTCGGGGTAGTTGGGGGCTTTCGATGGGCGCTACTGGGAGCACCTGCCCCGGATCCAGCCGTGCTCGCTCTGAATGTATTGACAATCGCGGTCCTCCTCATCTTAGGAATGGCGTACTTTAATCGAATGGCCAATACGTTCGCCGATGTCATTTGAGCAGTCGTAGACATGAATGGAACTGACTGTTAGTTGACTCGCTCAAACAACAATCAGAGGTTAATACAACATGGGCGATGTAGCCATAAGAGTTGAGCATCTCTCAAAAAAATACAAAATAGTCATAGGACAAATGCGGGGAGAATCAGGTCTCGCTGAACGTATGACTCAGGGAATTCGGCGGATTCTAGGCACGGGAGACGGGGCTGGATCATCATCTTCCAGACGAGAAGAAGTGTGGCCGGTCCGCGATGTGTCCTTTGAAGTCCAATTCGGAGATGTCGTCGGGATTATTGGGCGGAACGGAGCAGGCAAGAGCACCCTGCTCAAGCTCTTGTCCCGCATCACCGAACCAACGAGCGGTCGTGCAGAAATGTTTGGACGAGTCGGGACCTTGCTAGAGGTAGGGACAGGGTTCCACCCTGAATTGACGGGGCGAGATAACATCTACCTCAGTGGGATCATTCTCGGGATGAAAAAAACAGAGATCAACAAGAAGTTCGATGAAATCGTCCAATTTTCCGGTATCGAGAAGTATATTGATACACCGGTAAAACGATATTCCAGCGGGATGTATGTTCGGCTGGCCTTTGCGGTTGGAGCGCATCTTGATCCCGAGATTCTGATTGTGGATGAAGTGCTGGCCGTCGGCGACTCACTGTTTCAACAGAAATGTATGAACAAGATGCAGGAAATCGGTCAGACGGGGCGGACGGTGATCTTTGTGTCTCACAACATGTCGTCCGTTGTGCGATTATGTAACAAGTCCATCTTTCTACAAGAAGGGCGCCTCATTAAGGAGGGCCCCACTCATGAAATCGTCGGTGAATATTTGTACAATTCCGGGACGCTTACAAGTTGCCGGGAATGGTTGGACCCTACAACGGCTCCTCAAGATGAGATCGTGCGAATGTGCGCGGTGAGAGTCCTCACAGAAAAAGGGGTCGTCACCGACGCCATTGATCTCGGACAAGCGATCGGGGTTGAACTCGAATACGAAGTGCTTGAACCGGGGCATATGCTGGTTCCAAACTTCGGTTTTAAGACCGACGCAGGTGTGTCTCTTTTCCTGACACATGATCGCGATCCAGCCTGGCTGCGACGGCCTCGTCCAGTGGGGCGATATAAAAGTACGGTATGGGTGCCTGGGCACTTTTTTGGAGAAGGAACAATTATCGTTGGCGGCGGCCTAATCAGAGAGGCGCCATTTCATGAGCATTGCGACTGTCCCGATGCGGTGGCATTTCATATCGCTGAAAGTAACGAGGAGATCACAGCTCGTGGCGATTACACGGGTGAGTTTCCCGGGGCAGTTCGACCACTTCTAAAGTGGGCCACAAACTACAATCCAGCTGAAGGCGGCATCTAGTCTAGACGTCTCACACCCGTAGCTCGAACTAGATATCGCCATGGCACTGAACGGCTACGGAATGTCGCGCAGCATTGGAGTTAATCGGATATGCATGAAGAGACTTTTTCAGGATGACGGCAATGATTTCTGTGTGAGATGTTATCAGACTGTTTGGCATTTAGGAGGATGGCATGAAAGCAGTGATCTTGGCAGGTGGGCTTGGTACGCGACTATCTGAAGAAACAGTCTTGCGTCCTAAGCCAATGGTTGAGATTGGCGGCAAGCCTATTTTGTGGCATATCATGCAGATTCATGCCGTGTATGGCATCACTGAATTCATCGTTGCTCTCGGGTACAAGGGAGAGATGATCAAAGAGTACTTCTTAAATTTTTTCGCCATCAACAACGATCTGTCAGTCGATCTGTCGACGGGGAAGACGACTATTCATGATGGAAACCAGCCCAAGTGGACGGTGCATTTGGCTGACACTGGATTCACCACCCAAACCGGAGGGCGCGTCAAACGTCTGAGGAAATGGCTCGAGACTGATGAGACATTCATGTTGACATACGGAGATGGGGTGGCTGATCTGGACATCGGTAAATTGCTGGAGTTTCATCATTCTCACGGCAAGCTTGCCACAATGACTTCAGTCCGTTCCCCCGCACGATTTGGTCGCATCGGGTTCGACGGTGATCGTGTGACTGAGTTTTTCGAAAAGCCGGAATCAGGAGAAGGGTGGATTAACGGAGGGTTTTTTGTCCTGAGCGCTAAGGCACTCGATTATATTGACGGCGATCACACCATCTGGGAACGTGACCCTGTCGAGCGTCTGGCCCATGCCGGCGAGATGGTCGGGTTCAAACATTATGGATTCTGGTCCTGCATGGATACATTGAAGGAAAAAGAATATTTGGAGGGTTTGTGGCAATCCGGTAAGGCGCCTTGGAAGATGTGGTAGGACAACGTGCGATCAGACTTTCTCGTCATCGGCGGCGGTGTGATCGGATTGAATATCGCGCGGAAGCTCCGGAGTACATTCCCCGACGGATCGGTGCATCTACTTGAAAAAGAGGCCGATTGTGGGCTCCATGCCAGTGGACGGAACAGCGGTGTTTTGCACGCAGGATTCTACTACTCGCCGGATAGTCTTAAGGCTAAGTTTACCTGGCGTGGCAATCGTCTGTTGACTGAGTATTGTGAGGAGAAAAAGATTCCGCTGAATAAATGCGGGAAGTTGGTCGTCGCCCGAGATCGGGCCGATCATGCAGGACTGGATGAACTTTTGAAAAGAGGGCGCGCGAACGGGATACCCCTCGAAGATATCTCAGAGAAAGAAGCCAAAGCCATTGAGCCACGGGTCAGGACCTGCGAACGGGCATTGTTTTCCCCGGCGACGTCGACTGTGGACCCCTCGCAGGTGATGCAGGCGATGAAGAAGGATGCGGTTGACGAAGGTGTACAGATTCATTGTGGGGTACGTTACCTTGGATCATCTGAGGGACGTGTGGTGACAAGCCATGGTGCATTTGATGTCGGGTATGTTGTAAACGCAGCAGGGCTCTATGCGGATCGCATAGCCCGCGATTACGGGTTTTCTGAACACTATCGAATCCTCCCATTTAAAGGTCTCTATCTCTATTCAAGTGAGTTATCTGGGTCGATTCGCACCAACATCTATCCTGTGCCGGATTTGAAGAATCCTTTCCTGGGCGTTCACTTCACGGTTGCTGCCAGCGGGAAAGCCAAGATCGGTCCGACAGCCATTCCCGGACTCTGGCGGGAACAGTATGCGGGGATGGAAAACTTTCACTGGAACGAATTTCTCGAAGTGGCTTTGCGGGGAATGGGCTTACTAGCTAATTCCAATTTTGATTTTAGGAAGCTTGCGATAAAGGAAATGGGAAAGTATTCAAGGTCCAAGATGGTTTCACTCGCCAGCGAGTTGGTCGAAGGTGTCAAGCTCGAGCATTATCAGCATTGGGGGAAACCAGGAATCCGAGCACAACTTGTCGATATTAAAAAACGTAGACTAGAAATGGATTTTGTTTTGGAAGGCGACTCCCATTCGATGCATGTGTTGAACGCCGTTTCTCCGGCCTTTACATGCAGCCTTCCGTTCGCAGAACATGTGTGCGAGCGTATTCAGGCCATTTTGAATTGAGGGGGGGGCAGTATGAAGGTTCTCATCACGGGAAACATGGGCTATGTGGGGCCAATGGTGCTCCGCCGCCTGCGAGAGTCTCATCCCGCCGCGGAACTTATCGGATACGATATGGGCTACTTCGCACATTGTCTAACTGGAACCCAACGCTTTCCTGAAAGCCTCACGGATGTTCAGTACTTCGGTGATATCCGAAGCGTACGTGATGAGGTCTTGCGGGGAGTCGACGTTGTTGTCCACCTCTGTGCAATCTCCAATGATCCGATGGGAGCGCTGTTTGAAGGCATCACCTTGGAGATCAATCATCAAGCCAGTATCGATCTTGCAAACAAGGCAAAGCGGGCTGGGGTCAAGAAGTTTGTGTTCGCCTCGAGTTGCAGTGTCTACGGTTTTGCGGAGGGAGGTCCCCGGCGAGAAGGGGATGCGCTAAATCCCCTAACGGCATATGCCAACTCGAAGGTTAATACAGAACGAGACCTCGCATTGCTGGCTTCTGAAACCTTCACCGCAACGTGTCTCCGGTTTGCTACAGCCTGCGGGATGAGTGACCGTCTTCGGCTGGACCTGGTACTGAACGATTTCGTCGCCGGCGCGTTGGCCTCCAAGCGCATCAACATCTTGAGCGATGGCACGCCGTGGCGCCCGCTAATTCACGTGAAAGACATGGCGCGGGCGATTGATTGGGCTATGCAGCGAGACCATCGGGACGGTGGAACCTACCTGACGCTAAACGTGGGGAGCGATGCCTGGAACTATCAAGTGAAGGATTTAGCGGCAGCAGTGGCCAAGCTAGTTCCGAATGTGGAGGTGTCGATTAATAAGGACGCGCAGCCGGACAAGCGCTCTTATCGGGTGAATTTCGACAAGTTTGCCAAGTTGGCACAAGGATTTCTCCCCGCGGTGGATCTTCAAAGTGCGGTAGTCGACCTGCGAGATGGTTTAGTGGCAATGCACTTTCAGGACGCCAACTTTCGGACCGGTGAATTCATGCGGCTGGTTACGTTGAAGCGGCTTCGGGAGAGTGGTCAGTTGACCGACAGTCTTGTCTGGCGTGAGCGGGCGATTCGATAAGATCGAAGTGCATCATCACATGACGTCCGGTGAGCATTCTTCCAGGGACTAAGAGATGAGAAGGGGGATCTGCACATGAGCCAATCACAGTGCCGAGCATGTGGCGCGCCGTTAGAGCACACGTTTGTCGACCTCGGCATGTCCCCGTTGGCGAACTCATATATCAAGCCGGAGCAGCTAAATCGCATGGAGCCATTCTATCCGTTGCATGTGTATGTGTGCGCGACATGTGTGCTCGTTCAATTGGAGCAGTTCACGACTCCACACGATATTTTCTCCGACTATGCGTATTTCTCATCGTTTTCAGACTCGTGGTTGGCGCATGCAAAGGCCTATGTTGATATGATTACGGCTCGATTCCGGCTTAACCGCAACTCAAAAGTGGTTGAGATTGCCAGTAATGATGGGTACCTTCTTCAAAATTTTGTGGCACGGGAGATTCCAGTTTTGGGAGTCGAGCCGGCGGCCAACGTCGCAGAGGTCGCCACGGAGAAGGGGATTCATACCCGCGTCGCATTCTTCGGCGAAAAAACGGCCGTCGATATCCGAGAAGATGGCTGGATGGCCGATCTGATCATTGGAAACAACGTACTGGCTCACGTCCCTGACCTGAACGATTTCGTGAAGGGCCTCAAGGTTCTTCTGAAGCCGACAGGATTGATCACCATGGAATTCCCTCACCTGCTTCAACTTATGGAGCAGAATCAGTTTGATACGATCTACCACGAACACTTTTCTTATTTTTCATTTCTGGCAGTCGAGCAGGTGTTCGCCCGCCACGGGATGAAGTTGTTCGATGTGGAAGAGATCCCGACGCACGGCGGGTCGCTCCGAATCTATGCCTGCCACGAACAGGATGATTCTAAACCTATCGGTGATCGCGCGTTGGAGCTGAAATCGAGAGAAAAGATTGCCGGATTCAACCAATTGAGTCACTACCTTTCATTTGGTCCGCAAGTCGAGGCGACGAAGCGCAAGCTATTATCGTTCCTCGTCTCCGCAAGGCAGGAAGGGAAGCGGGTTGTCGGCTACGGAGCGCCGGCGAAGGGTAATACGTTGCTCAACTATTGCGGCGTTCGAACGGATTTCATTGACTACACCGTAGACCGTAGCCCCCATAAGCAAGGGCATTTCCTGCCCGGTGTCCACATTCCCATTTATGCGCCGGAACAGATTCGCCAGACTCGCCCAGATTATCTCCTCATTCTTCCATGGAACCTCCGCGAAGAGGTGATGCAGCAGATGGCGTTTATACGGGAGTGGGGCGGCCAATTTGTCGTGCCGATTCCAGAGGTCAAGGTCTATCCGTGATCTTCCAGGAGACCGCTCTAAAGGGCGCCTTTGTCATTGATCTGGAAAAAATGGAAGACGGTCGCGGTTTTTTTGCACGAACGTGGTGCGCCGATGAATTTGCGGCGCAGGGGCTGAATTCGAGACTTGTTCAATGCAGCCTCTCATTCAACAGAACGAAGGGGACATTGCGGGG
>JBDTPK010000135.1:0-6991 GCA_039932735.1 Nitrospirota bacterium | reverse complement strand
CACGCCGATATTCAAGAGATGCTGATCACCGGCTGTCGCGATACCCAAACCTCTGCCGATGCCCAGATTGGTGGCTCGTTCAACGGTGCCTTGACCTATTATCTCGTCGAGTCGATCAAAGAGACGAAAGGCAATCTGACATACAGAGAGTTGCACAAGAGGACCACCGGGAAGCTCAAGAGCAATGATTACGATCAAGTCCCTCAACTTGAGGGGCAGCGCGACAACTTTGATCGCGTATTTCTCGGCTGATGACCTGTTTCACCGGTCCCGATACATCCCTCGCGTTCTTCAGGCGGTCTAACACCGTGGAGGAGGTCCCATGAGTATCCAGTTGCGTATTGTCGGTCAACGCACGTCATCAGAGAAGGCGACAACCGCTGTTCGAGGGGAGTCGCGTCCTGAGCATGCCGATCAGTCCAAGAGTCATTTGCTCGATGCCGTAGAAGTTCTTGGTGCCTTTGATGTGGGTGCGACCGCTCGTGCCGAAGGCGCTGGTCCCATCCTGCTCGAAGTCGAAGACGATGATCTCATTGAGTTTGTTCTTGATGACGGCGTGTCGATCTGGACATCGGTTGCGGCCTATCGAGACCGGCAATACCGGTTGAAGCCTGAATTACGAACGACGGAGAAGCTGACCGTCGAACCGGTTCTCGGGTCGGCCACCTCGACGAATAGGGGCGTGGTGTCAGACCTCGCAACCGGTACGTTGCGAGTCTTACGACTGAAACGCGATGAGATCTGGGATCAGGCTGCAGATCCTGGTCAATGGCCGGATTGGCTGACACAGTACGGTTTCAAAAAATTTAATGCACTAGGACCATGGCTGACGACCAAACTCATCATCTGGCTGATTGAGAAAAAGCTTGATCCTCAGGAAGGACTCTATCGCTGGGTGAAGCCGCTGACAGAACATGCACCTGCTCTGACAGCCCCCGTTACGATTCCCTCAGGTCAGCCTCTTCTGCTCTTCATTCATGGAACAGCCTCCAACACGGAAGGCAGTTTTGGAGCACTGCACACGGACGACGCGTCTTCCCAATGGGAGGCGCTCACACAGGCCTTCAAAGAGAATATTTATGCGTTCGAGCATCGTACCATGAGTCAGAGCCCGATCGACAACGCGTTGATGCTGGCCAGGGCGCTGCCGGACGGGGCGCACCTCTCTCTGGTTTCACATTCGCGAGGAGGACAGGTTGCCGACTTGCTGTGTCTCCGAGAGCTTTCATCCGATCACATCAGTCAGTTCAAGCGAAAAGATAGCCAGTCGATCCAGGCGGATGAGCATGACCGCAAGCAGTTGGTCGAGCTCGCGAAAGTTCTCCGAGAGAAGAAGTTTCACATCGCACGGCTCATCCGTGTGGCGTGCCCCACCCAAGGTACGTTGTTGGCTTCCGAGAATTTGGATCGCTTTCTCTCGGTCTTGACCAGTCTGATCGGACTGATCCCTGTCGTCGGCCAGTCTCCGCTCTATCATGTCATCAAGCGCATAACGCTCGAAGCGGCCAAGAGCCGGTGGAATCCGTCACTGCTTCCTGGACTCGAGTCGATGGTTCCGCAAGCGCCTCTCGTCGCGCTGCTCAATTATCCGGACATCGCGGCTTCCGGCGATCTTGGGGTCATTGCTGGAGACATTGAGGGTGGGAATTGGTTCAAACGGTTGGGGGTCTTCATGACCGACACCTTCTTCTATGAGAACCAAGACAACGATTTGGTCGTGAATACCAATTCCATGTTCCATGGAGTGCCTCGTGAGACAGGTTCTCGATATATCTTTGACCAGGGATCTGACGTCTCGCATTTCCGATATTTCAGGAATTCCCGCACACGTCAGCTCTTGGTTCAATCGATCACCAGTTCGGGAAATCACTGGCCTCCGGAATTTCGCTCTCTCGAAGAAGCCAAAGTAGACCCAGTTCCCATGTTGCGTTCCATTCAAACCAGATCGGGGACGAGCCAGCCTGTGGTGTTCGTACTTCCGGGAATCATGGGGTCGGAATTGCAGGTCGACGGCAAGGATGTCTGGATGAGCTATCTGAGGCTCATCCGAGGCCATATCGAAAAAATCGCCATCGATGCGCCGAAGGTGACGGTCAGCGGTCTGGTCAGTTCCTATTATCGCGCGCTGTGCAACTATCTGGCTGACACGCACGAAGTCATTCCGTTCGGCTACGATTGGCGTCACTCGATCAAAGATGCCGCTACTCAGCTTGCCGCCGAGGTAAAGAAGGTAGCGGATCGGACGCGTGAGCCGATCCGATTCATTGCGCACAGTATGGGCGGCCTGGTGGTTCGGCGGTTTATCCATGACAACCTGGAACTCTGGACGACGCTGTGTGAGCGGAAGGGTGCCCGATTTATCATGCTGGGGACACCCAACCGCGGATCCTACGATATGGTGGAGTCGTTGTCCGGAATGGCGAAGACCGTGAAGCAACTGGCCTTGCTCGACATCACACACTCTATGAGCGAAATCGTCGCGATTGTGTCTGCCTACCAGGGGGCGCTAGAGCTCTTGCCCCAAGATGAATGGGAATACTTTTCCACTCAAAAATGGACAGACCTCTATCCGCTGATGGAATCCAAGGTTCAGATCAAGCCTCAAATTTTGCAAGCCGCCAAGACGGCCCTCGCCGATCTCCCTGAACGGATTCCCCATGCTGAGTGTATTCGCTACGTGGCGGGGTGGGCGCCCAAAACTGTGTGCGGGTTGAAGGTTGAGGACAGTCGCCTTTTCTTTCAAGCTACCGCAGAAGGCGATGGGCGCGTGACATACAGGGCTGGCCTCCTCCCCGACATTCCGGTGTGGTATGTCGATGCGGAGCATGGCGACTTAGCGGACCACAAACCTGCGTTTCCTGCCTATCGAGAATTGCTCGAGGAAGGCATCACCACGCGCCTCTCCACTGCGCCCCTGAGCGCCAACCGAGGCGGCGCCACAATCTTCAACTATGAATCTGAACCGGTCCTCTATCCCACGGCCTCCGACTTGGAGGCCGGTCTTCTTGGCAAAAGGCGCAAATCCCTTCAGATACGGACATCTGACACACTCCACGTCTCTGTGTTGCATGCCGATCTCAACCACACCAACCATCCCATCATGCTCAGTCATTACGAGGGCGATACGATTGCCGGGGCAGAGAGGACTGTGGACCGGCTCGTCGGGAAGGCGCTCTCCCAACGTTACCACCTGGGTCTGTATCCGGGGCGAACAGGGACGGTTGCCGTCGTGCTGGCCCCGCCCAATGATGTCCAGAAGTCCTTGGGCGTACTGCATGGCGCGATTGTCATAGGACTCGGCAAGTGGGGTGAATTGACACCTTCGGCACTGACCCAAGCTGTGCATCAGGGAGTGATGGAGTATTGCTTGCACCTCAACCAGTGCCGTGGCCCGGCAGAACCATCAATGGAACCAGCCGGACTTACGATCAACAGCTTGCTGATCGGCTCCAATACCTCAGCCAACATTGCGGTGGAGGATTCGGTCAATGCCATTGTGCGCGGTGTGGTCTTGGCCAATCATGCCCTTGTGAATCGCGGCCTCAAGGAACAGCGCCCCGCGCTTCCGCGGGTGACCCACATCCAGTTCGTTGAACTCTATCTTGACGTGGCCATCGACGCGGCAAAGTCCGCACACCGCGTGGCGAAACGCATCGAACGTGAACTCCAGACAGACATTGATGTCGAGCCCTACCTGAAAAAAGGAAAGGGTGGCCAGACTCGGCTGGTTCCGTCGAGCAGCCGAGGATATTGGCGTCGTTGGACAATCTCAGCGGTCCAGAATCCTCCACTTCCTGTCACCGTGAGCTTGCCGCCAGCGTTGAAGGACCGCCTCCGGGCCATACTTCAAGAAGACAAGGCCCATGATCCGCACGTGTGGAGTGCCCTGCTTGATCTGGCCTTTAAAGATGGTGAGTCTGCGACTCGTCGCCCGCACAAGCTCCGCTTTCTCGCCTTGTCGGACCGAGCCCGCGCCGAAGTCATCGTGCAAGAAAATCAACCTGAACTGATCGCCCAACTGGTTCAACGATCCATCAAGCAACCGGCGTTCAAGCAGGATATGGCTAAAACGCTGTTCCAATTATTGATTCCACCTGACCTCAAAGACAGCCTCCTCAACCAAGATCGCGTGGTCTTCATTCTCGACGATGTAACGGCCAACTATCCCTGGGAGCTGATGATCGCAACAAACCAGCCCCTCTGTGTGTGCATGGGGATGATCCGACAACTTGAAACCACCGACTATGTGGAACGCGTCCGAGATACCACCTCGACCAGCGTCTATGTCGTTGGAGACCCCCTCACCCCATCCAACTATCCGGAGCTCCATGGCGCGATGAAAGAAGCGGACCTCGTGGCCTCTCTGTTCAAGGAGTATCGATATAGAGTGAACCATTCCAGTCAGCGGCTCAGCGCGCTTGAGGTCTTGACCCAACTCTTTGCTCAACCCTATCGGATCATCCACATCGCCGGACATGGCTACTACAACGAGGCAGACATCGAGACGTCCGGGGCGAAGGCCGGCGTCGTGCTCGACAACGGCCTGTTTCTCACCGCGGCGGAAATCGCGATGCTGGATCCGATCCCGGAACTCGTATTTTTGAATTGTTGCTACCTCGGGCAAATCGGCGGCACGGCCTACAATAAGATGGCCGCCAGTATCTCCCGCGAATTGATCAGAAAGGGAGTGCGAGCGGTCGTCGCAGCTGGATGGCCCGTTCGGGACGATGCGGCCCTCTGCTTCGCGCAAACATTCTACAAGCAACTCCTCGAGTATCAGCCCTTTGGCCAAGCCTTGCAGAAAGCGCGTCAACAGACCTGGACCATGTTCCCGGAATCCAATACATGGGGAGCCTACCAGGCCTATGGCGATCCGGAGTTCCGGCTGAGGAGTAAATCTGGCATGCGCAAAGTCGACAACGACGATGTGATCGTTGCGGCAGAGGAAGTGCTCATCGAATTGGATGGACTCTCAGTTCAGGACGAAGGTGCGGATCTGACGGCCACACGACAAGCGCTTGCCACAATCGAAAAGAAATGCGCTTCAGATTGGCTGAAACAGGGAACCCTCCAGGAACGGCTCGGACAAGCCTACGGTGATCACCGCCTGTTCAAAGACGCGATCGAACATTACCGGAAGGCAGCCACAAGCGAGGACTCCTCGAATCCCGCAACGCTTCGCGCAATTGAACAATGGATTAACCTCGCTGGACGGCTTGAAGGGGAAGGACCCGCCAACAAGGCCACGATTGAAGAAGCCATTGTCAAAGGCCGGCATCTACTCGATATCGCAACAACAGCAGAGCGCTTGACCATCATGGGAAGCGCGTACAAGAAACTGGCGCAAATTGAGACAGATAGTCAGAAGGTCAGCGACCACTTGAGACAGTCGGCTGACTACTACCGTCGAGCAGCCGTCCCACAACGAGGCGAGGGGGTTGCAGATCCCTACCCGATCATCAATCTGTTGGTGGTAGAGGCGCTCTTGGGGAAAGAGGATTACACGAATGAATCGTTGCTATCGAAATGCGAATCCCTGGCGCAGCAGCGTTTCCGCGAGACGCGCAGTGCCTCGGACTCGATGATTATCTCGGATGTCGCACTCATCAGGGCCTTCCTGCGCCGTTCTCTTCCCCAAGAACGGGACAGCCTGGTAGAAAAATACAGGTCCGCGTTTGCCGAGTCGTCGGCGACCCAACGAGAACAAGATTCAGCCCTGAAACAGATGAAATTTGTGAGAGATATCCTCAGGAAAATCCCATATTCTTCTCAAGCTCAAAAGACGATCGCATCGACCATTGAATCGCTGGACTATATCCACAACAAATTGAAACCACAGGGCCTGACCGTGGAGTCCCCTGCGGGTGAAGCGAAACAGAAAGCCAGATCACCCCGCAGTCCAAAGGCATCAGCGAAATCGCCTGCACGAAAGAATCCCGTTCAAACGAAACGTACTCGTCGTCCAAAGCGTGGTAGGAAGGGGTAAACGCAAGAGAAACAGCCATGCCAGAGGAGCTGTTAGACCTGGCGCAGGCGCGAGAGCAGCTCGAGCGTGAGTATATGGTGTCGGACCTCAATTCTCGATCTCTCGCGCAAAACCCTGTGGGAGAAGTGTCAGCGCGACGAGATTCCATCGGCGAGAGAAGAGTCGGGAGGCGAAGAATGAATAGGGAGCGGCCAGGTGCCCTTCTTGCTCGCAGAACGCTCACATTCAGAAAGTGCTCGTTCGATGCGCGCAGTAAAGGGCAACCTTGGCCGCTCCCTTCAGTAGATGTGTGGATCAGAGGAGGTGATGGGGGCTGATGACCTTCTGTGCTCGCGCAACGCGCGGTCGCGGACTCCCCTCGTTGGACGCGCGCAATGGAAGATCAATCACCTCCATCCCTGGAGAGAGGCCGGGTGCCCTTCTTGGTCGCAGAGGGTGGGGGAGTAATGACACCCGTGCTGATCCCTTGCTCCCGGAGCGCGCAGGATCAGGATTTGCTTGCTTGGACAAGAGCGCGTCTCGGCACGCTTGGGGTTGGACGGGTGAGAATGTTGCGCGCAGTAAAGGACAACCTTGGTTGCTCCTTTAAAGAGAGGTATATGGAATTGGAAAGGCAATTAAGACTCCCGACCCCTTTTATTCTCAGGAGTTTCTGAAAAGACTCCCGACTCCTTTGTTTCAGCAGGACCCCATCTCTTTTTTGGGCCGCCTAGTTGACGGAAGGGTTAGCGCTCACTTCACTAGTTGGCAGACTGCATTGCCGACATCCAATAAAAACGAGGCGACACCATTGCTCTCCGCCCTGGTAATAGGAAGCTTCGAGTGCGTTGTCGGATCCATGTCCGCTTCATGCACTATTGAATTGCGCCTCGCCGTGATGAGCTTGAGGGTAGTTCGTGCTATTTTCTCATCTCGCCCGATTATTGTGGCGATGCGCTGCCATTTATAGTCTTCGTTCCATATATAGCTCAGCCCATCCGAAACCTTGTCTGGATCCTGGAACGA
>JBDTPK010000134.1:0-7023 GCA_039932735.1 Nitrospirota bacterium | reverse complement strand
CACCTATATTGCGCTTGATCCAGTCAGCAAGATGATTCCAGCCTTTCATGTGGGCAAGCGCGATTCAGTCAACACGCACCAGTTTATCGAGGATCTGAGTCGACGCATTGAGGGGTCACCGCAAGTGAGTACCGATGCCTGGGGGCCCTATAGCCCGGCCATTGCGCGATACTTTGGCAATCGGGCCACCTATGCCACGATCACAAAATTCTATGCTTCTGAGAATCCTGGAGCTGGCCGCTATGCGCCGCCTCGCGTATCAGGAAGTCAGATAACCGAAGTGCTAGGCGTCCCTGATTACAGTAAGGTCTGTACATCGTATGTGGAACGGCAGAACTTAACACTCAGAATGAAGATTGCACGGTTCCACCGGTTGTCTTTGGCGTTCTCGAAGAAACTGGTCAATCTGAAAGCGGCTGTTGCCCTATACTTCTGGACGTATAACTTCTGCCTGATTCATGGGTCTATTCGCATGATGCCAGCTATGGCCGCTGGGATCACGGGCAGGATTTGGGAGTTGAAAGAAGTAGTGGCGTGAAATTCAAAATAGCCCACTACCCAGGTCCTCTGCCCTCAGAGATCATTGTGAGAGACAGGGCGATTTATCGACATGCTTGACGGGCTGCCACTACTTTGTGAATATGCCTGAGACTCCCCGTCTGGGCACAACCTATCTCAGAAAGATATTGCATGAATGAGTGGGGTCCTGGTCTCGCCACGATCTTGGGTATCGTGGAGGGACTGACAGAGTTTCTACCCGTCTCGTCCACCGGCCACTTAATTCTCGTCGGTCACGTCCTAGGGTTTGAGGGAGACCTCGCTGCCAGCGCCGAGATTTCGATCCAACTTGGCGCCATCCTGGCCGTCATCGCCTATGAACGACACAAGCTCGTCTCTATGATCGGACAGGCTGGCCGGGAGCAGCAGAACGTCTCCGCGATGATCCGAACACGTGGGACGACTCCATGGTCGACAATTCTGAAAACCTCTTGGGCCACACACCAGAACCTCTGGTTTCTCATCGGACTCGGTCTCGCCTTCTTGCCGGCAGCCGGAATCGGATTCCTGACCCATAGCTGGATCAAAAGCCATCTCTTCACGCCTCAAACTGTGGCTGCCTCTTCCATCATCGGCGGCCTGATTATTCTCGCCGTCGAAGCGCGTCGTGACCGGGCGCGGATCCATCAGCTCGAACAGGTGAGCCTGCCATCAGCATTCTGGATCGGCGTGGCTCAGTGCGCCTCATTACTTCCCGGCATGTCCCGATCCGGCTCCACGATCATCGGAGGGCTCTTGAGAGGATTGGACCGGAAAGTCGCGACGGAGTACTCTTTTTTTCTTGCCCTCCCAACCCTCATTGTCGCGACCTGCTATCAAATGTGGAAATCACGAGACGTCTTCCAACAAGATGATTATTTCGCACTCGGGATCGGGATGCTCGTGTCGTTCATCGTCGCCTGGATTGTGATCGCGGCCTTTCTCTCGTTTGTGAAACGCCATACGCTCCGACCGTTTGCCTACTACCGCATCCTTATGGGCATCGCCGTCTTCTATATCTTCGGTTTCTAGCAGGATGCTCATGTTTGCCTATTGCCCCAACCGTGCAGACCATACAGTTTCCCTTACACCTATCGTTGTACTCACGCACTGTCGGCACAATGCCAACCAATCATTGGACAGGTGCTTGGAATTTCAGTTATTCTACAGCTTCTTTCCGCCAATAATCGGTTTCGTGTGAGCCTCATGACCGGGAAAATAATCAGCCTGATCGTATTGCTATTTTTTAGACACACGACAAAGGAGGATATCGCACAATGGATCATTCCCAATCCGACACTGTCCATGTCTTCGACACGTGGGTGAAGGGTACGAAGCGGCTGCTACACTTCGACGTAATGACGACTGATGAGACAACGGCGCTGACGCTGGCCAAACAGCATCTGGCCAGCATTGGGGAAGGCGACGTACCGGTGACAGTAAAAGAATGTCAGTTCTGCCACACCGAACCACTCGCGATGTTTTCTCCAGAGCAGCAGCGACAATTCCGAGAGCAAGGCGGATTCATCATCACCCTCTCGACATAGCGGGATGCTGAAAAAGTCCGCCAGCTTCGTTATCGCATCGTTCAGACCCTCAACGTACCCCAGAGGGTACGCCTCGGGCCTTCACTCGCTGAGCCCTTGCTGAACAACCTTTGAGCTGTCCCATACATGATTCTCATGTTACCCAAGCCGGGAGACCATCGGACTACTGTTTTGCCTAATTTAGGGCTTCGCAATCTACAGATGGTCTCTTAGGACGCTGGCGGGGACTCATGCGGCAAGAGCGGGACATCTTTTTTCTCAAAGGCGAAATGGATAATCAAGAAGACAACTCCTACGCTGATTGCCGAATCGGCAACGTTGAAGGCCGGCCAATGGTAAGAGTCCACATAGACATCGAGAAAATCGATCACCTCGCCATACCGTAATCGATCGATCAAATTTCCGATCGCCCCTCCAAGAATTCCGGCAATACTGAGCTGCCCCATCCAATCTTTCTCCGGCAACCGAAAGAGAATGGTCCCCAATAAGGCCAGCGCGAACAGCGACGTCACCCCGAAGAACACCATGCGAAAGGCATTGCTGCTGCCAGCCAGCAACCCAAAGGCGGCGCCTGGATTGCGGATATAGGTCAGGCTAAAAAGATTGGGGACGATCGGAATGGACTCATTTAGTCGCATCGACTCCATAATGGACAGTTTCGTGGCCTGATCGATCGCCACGATCGTACCGGCGAGCAACGCCAGAAGCAGATAGCGAACAGCCCTGCTCATCACTGCACCGCCTCAATGCAACGCTCACAGAGCGTCGGATGGGTGGCGTCTTTCCCAACCGCCTCTCGATAGTTCCAACAGCGTTCGCACTTCCTGCCTGACGCGCGATCAACTACAACCCCAAAGCCATCAGAAAGGTCGCTCATGATATTCGCATCCACATTGTCAACAGCAACCAGCTCGACTTGGGACACGATGAACAGTGTGGACAAGAAATTCTCGTACGGCTTAAAGACATCGTACATAGCCGGATTAGTGCGCTGCGCATAGATACTTACTTTGGCTTCGAGGGGGGCACCGATCGCACCCTCTCTTCTCTTCCCTTCAAGTTTTGCTTGGACCTCACCTCTCAAATGGAGCAGATCTTCCCATCTTTGCTCCATAGGAGAATTATGAGGAATGATCCATCCCGCAGTGATATCCGGGAAAGCCGCAAGGTGTACGCTTGTCGTGCCAACACTTTTCTTGCAGGCCTCCGGCATTGTCCGCCAGATCTCTTCTGCCGTAAAGCTCAGCACCGGCGCCATGAGTTTCGTCATGGCCACGACGATCTCGAAGAGCACCGTCTGAGACCCGCGACGCAAGGGCGAATCGGCTCGGAACGTATAGAGTCGGTCCTTGAGAATATCGAGGTAGACGGAACTCAGATCCACCGAGCAGAAGTTGTTGAGCGCATGGAAAATCGTGTGAAACTCAAACTCGTCATAGGATGTCCTGACCCGCGAAATCAACTCGTTGAGCCGATGCAGTGCCCAACGATCCAATTCAGGTAACCGCTCATACGGAACTCGGTCTTTGTCCGGGTTGAAGTCATACAGATTACTCAGTAAAAAACGACAGGTATTCCGAATCTTTCGATAGGCTTCGATCATATGGGTCAGGATTTCAGGAGAAATCCGAAGGTCATCGCGATAATCCTGCGCCGAGACCCACAAACGCAGAATTTCTGCTCCCGATTGATTAATCACGTCCTGCGGCGCGACGACGTTCCCGGCCGACTTCGACATCTTCTTGCCCTGCCCATCGAGGACAAACCCATGGGTCAGAACAGCTTTGTAGGGTGCGCGATGATCCGTAACGACACCGGCCAGCAAAGCACTGTGGAACCAGCCTCGATGCTGATCTGACCCTTCGAGGTAAAGATCGGCCGGCCACCACTTCCGTGCTTTCAAGACCGCGGCATAACTCACACCCGACTCGAACCACACGTCGAGAATGTCCCGCTCCTTCTCGAAGTTCGCCCCGCCACACTTCGGACAGGTCGTGCCCTTGGGCAACAGATGGGCAGCCGATTGCTCGAACCACACATCGGCTCCTTTGGATTCCATCAGCGTCGCCAGATGCTCGATGACGGTCGGATCGGCCAGTACAGACCGGCACCCGATACAAGTGAAACTGGGGATCGGCACGCCCCAGACCCGCTGACGCGACAAACACCAATCTGGCCGGTTCTCGATCATCCCGTTGATCCGATCGCGGCCGTAGGCAGGAATCCAATGGACCCGTTCGATCTCCGCCAACGCCTCTTTCCGAAGCTCGTTCGTGTCCATCGACACGAACCACTGCTCGGTGGCGCGGAAGATGACAGGGTTCTTGCAACGCCAACAGTGCGGATACGAGTGGTTCAACGAACCCTGGCCCAGCAACCGTCCGTTGGCCTGCAGGAACTCCACGATCTTTGGATTCGCCCTCAAGACATGCTGGCCCGCAAATTCCTTGACGATCTCGGTAAAGCGCCCGCCGTTGTCGACCGGCGCCAGAATCTCCAACTTTTCTCCCGATGACGCATTGGCATTGTGCTCAAGGACGAGGATGTAGTCTTCCATGCCGTGACCCGGCGCAATATGGACACAGCCGGTTCCTTGATCGAGCGTCACAAAGTCACCGAGCAGAATCGGAGAGAGGCCGGTAGTCAGGGGCCGTTGCGTCTCGATTCCTTCAAATCCTTCTTTCCCTTTCTTCATCCCAAGCACCCGAGCTCCTTCGAGCTTGCAGGCTTTCGTCACGCTTTCAAGCAGCTTCTCCGCCACGATCAGCACTTCGTCGCCGACCTGGACGAAGGCATAATCAATCTCGCCATGAAGACAGACCGCTTGATTGGCCGGGAGCGTCCATGGCGTGGTCGTCCAGATCACGACCGAAACCAACTTGATACCGACAGGGAACAAAATGCCGGGAAATGTTTGACTGAGCACCGTGGGAGACGTGACCAACGGAAATTTCACATAGATCGAGGGAGAGATGTGATCGTCGTATTCGACTTCTGCTTCAGCAAGAGCGGTTTGATCCGTCGTGCACCAGAGCACCGGTTTCAGTCCCTTATAGACACCACCCCGCTCTACGAATTTACCGAACTCGCGGATGATTGTGGCCTCATAGCCAGGATTCATCGTGAGATAGGGATGCTGCCAATCGCCCAAGATACCAAGCCGCTGAAACTCCTCCCGCTGAATCGCATAAAACTTCTCCGCATACTCCCGGCACAGTGTTCGGACCGCCGGAACATCGAGCGTCTTTTTTTTGTCGCCGAGTTCTTTGAGGACTTGATGTTCGATCGGCAGGCCATGGCAATCCCACCCCGGCACATAGGGCACCTGATAGCCCGCCATCGTCTTCGATTTGACGATAATGTCCTTGAGAATCTTGTTCAGCGCATGACCGATATGAATGCGGCCATTGGCGTAGGGAGGCCCATCGTGCAAGACATACAGCGGTCGACCTTTTCCCGCCTCCTGAATCTGCTCGTACAATCGTTCCTTCTCCCACGAGGCAAGCAGTTCAGGCTCCCGTTGCGGCAGGTTTGCCTTCATGGGGAAATCGGTTTTAGGCAAATTGAGTGTGGCCTTGTAATCCATGGACTGAACACAGCCTTTACGATATGGAGAAATTGATCAGTGAAGAATATACCGGAACAGAGGGGTAAGGACTAGCCCTAACTCACGGACATCATGCGGTCGAGCGCGATCTTCGCCCAATGCTTCTCGTCGTCTGGGACAACAATATGGTTCACGACGTGGCCGTTGGCGAGATTTTCCATCGCCCAACAGAGATGAGCGCCATCGATCCGGAACATCGTCGCGCACTGGCAGACCGTGGAGGAAAGGAAGAAGACCTTCTTATCGGTGAGGTCACGCTTCAATCGATTGACCAAATTCAATTCGGTTCCCACCGCCCATGCCGTCCCGGCCTGCGCCGCCGTCACCGTGCGGATAATAAGCTCAGTGGATCCGGACAGGTCCGCCCGATTGACGACATCTTCATGACACTCGGGATGGACGATCACCTTCCCATCCGGATACTGCTTGCGGAAGTTATCCACGTGCACGGGCTGAAACATCTGATGCACACTGCAGTGCCCCTTCCAGAGAATCAACTTCGCGCGTGTGATCGCTTCACGCGTATTGCCCCCGTTGGGTTGATAGGGGTCCCAGACGATCATTTCTTCTCGCGGCAGCCCCATCTTGTTCGCTGTATTGCGGCCCAAGTGCTCATCTGGGAAGAACAGGATTTTCTCTCGCCTAGCCCAGGACCATTCTATGACCGCCTTCGCGTTGGAGGAGGTGCAGGTAATTCCGCCATGTTCACCGCAAAAGGCTTTGAGCACTGCGGCAGAATTGACATAGACTGCCGGCATGACGGTCTCCTCCACGGAAAGAATGCGCCCCAGCGTCTCCCAGCACTGATCAACCTGTTCGATCGCCGCCATATCCGCCATAGAACAGCCTGCAGCCATGTCGGGGAGGATCACAGTTTGCTTGGAGCGACTCAGAATGTCGGCGGTCTCAGCCATGAAGTGCACGCCACAAAAAATGATATAGGGCCGCTCTGACCGCTCGGCTGCCAGTTTTGACAATAAAAGAGAATCCCCACGAAAATCTGCATGCTCGATCACTTCATCACGTTGATAATTATGGCCTAGGATCATGACTCGATCACCCAGCACACGTTTGGCTTCAACGGTCCGGCGGAACAGCTCCTCCGCAGGTAGTTGCTGATAGTCCGTAATCGGTTTGGGAAGGGTCAAGACGGTCTGCATAGTTTCCTTGGCGAAATAGCGTGAGTTATCATTCTACGTGAGGGTGCTCCGACAATCAATGAACCAGCCACTACGAAGAAGTCATGGACAAAGGATGCTCCACTCAGTTCAATCTTGATAGGCCTAATATCCCGTTGACAACACGGGAGGGTCAGCGATACGATTATTCCTC
>JBDTPK010000133.1:0-7068 GCA_039932735.1 Nitrospirota bacterium | reverse complement strand
CTAGGCCGGCCCGTGAAATCCATTGGTCTCGTCCGCCAACGTTTCAGTGTCGTGTCGTAGGCGCAGCGACTGACTTGCATAACCAGATCACTGTTGAAAATATTTGCATAGATATTTCTGTTCGACAAGGGGGCCGGTTTCCTACACATATTTTCAGGGATCTCGTGCTCGCTCATCCTGCCATCACTCCCCCGTCGACAGGCAGAATGCTGCCGGTCGTCCAGCGTGACTCATCGGACGCAAAATAGATCGCGGCTGCCGCAACTTCTTCCGGCTGCCCCAAGCGACCCATCGGATGAATCCCTTCGAACCAAGCCTTGGTCTGAGAATCCTCCAGCATGCCTGCAATTCCAGGGGTGACGACTCCGGCTGGGCAGATGCAGTTACACCTGATATGTTGCTTGGCATAGTGCAGGGCCACCGTCCTTGTCAGCATCACTACCCCCGCTTTGGCTGCTTGGTAGGCGTAGGCTTCGAAATTTGGGATTGCCTTGAGTCCAGCTATCGTTGAAATGTTGAGGATTGAGCCTCCGCCTTGTTTCAGCATCTGTGGGATCGCCGCTCGAGTGAATCGGAAGGTGCCCTTCATGAACAAGTCAAACGTCTCATCCCATACCTGGTCGGACGTTTCATGAAGTGGTCCAGCGTGGAACAGGTTGCCCGCGTTGTTCACGAGGATGTCGACACGGCCGAACGTGCGGATCGTGGCCGCTATCGCTTCCCGCACCTCTGGTTCATTGGTCACGCTTCCTTGAAGCACAAGCGCTTGGCTGCCATGTTGCCCAATGTCTTTGGCGACTCGCACCAATTCCTCCTTTCGCCGCCCGGTGATCGCGACCTTCGCGCCTTCCCGTGCAAAGGCTTTCGCGATGGCTTCGCCGATACCTGTTCCCCCACCTGTGACAATGGCAATTTTATTTTCGAGCCTCATGGGTACACCCTCTTTTAAATAATTGTGTTGAGGTTGTCTCGCGTCATATCCCCGTGACGCAGTGAATGGTGCCGAGCCTCTTATGGAACCATCACCAGTTCCTTCAGCCGTTTCTTCAATAGTTGATCCAGTTCGGTCTTGTGGGTGGTGTGACAGTGAGTCGCGATCAGAGGATCGACGATCGCGCCGCAGTTCAGACAGCGCCAGCCGGAGATCTCGTAGCCCGCTGAGTCGAATTCAAGATTGTCATATTGTTCTCGAACCATCAGCCCAGCACAGCGTTGACATGTCATAGGGCACCTCCTGTCCCGGATGATCTCTGTCACTTAACGTGTTGAACGAGCGTTTCATAATAGGTCAAAAAAATCGGTTCAGTCTAATAAGATGGAGAGTGCGGTCTCCGCCGATTGATGTACAGTCTCCGGCGATGCTCCGGCTTTAATCATCACAATGGTTCCTTGCATCATCGTCGTGAGAAAACGCGCCAGCGCCCGCGGGTCTTGCCCCTTCTTAAGTTCGCCCTGTTGTTTCGCGCGGGCCAAGACCTTAAAGAATCTGTCTTCGGCCATCTTGAGGGCCAGACGGAGTGTGCCTGCGATCTCCTCCTCATGCGGCGACAGTTCAATGACTGTGTTGGCGATGAGGCAGCCTCGGCGTTGCGGATCGGCGAGTCCGCCTTCGATCATGCCATAGAGAAATCGGCGGAGTGTTGGGAGCGCCGGCCCCGGTTGATCGAGCAACGAGAATTTCTCGCCGACGAACCCGTGGCAGTATCGGTCGATGACTTTTAAAAAGAGTTGGCGTTTATCGCCGAACGTATCGTAGAGCGAACCGCGATTGAGGTTCATTGCCGTAAGCAGATCTTCCATCGACGTGGCTTCATAGCCTTTGTGCCAGAAGACATGCATGGCCTTCTCGATCGCATCGTCTGGGATGAATTCCTTCGGGCGAGGCATTGGGGCTCTTTTCTATTCCTGATTCGGTGGCAAGGTAGCATATACTGGAACGATCAGTCAATAACCGACGCTTTACCACCCGTCCCACCGAATGGATGGAGTTGCCGTGCGAAGCATGTTATGAAACGCGGCGGCCTCGTCTACGTAGATTTATCACCACCTTTTGGCGGCTATACTATCGCGACGACGATGCGTTACAACGTCGAATGTCAGAAGTTGGGGGCCAGGTTCGGGTGAGAGTGAGGAGAGAGTGCCATGATGCAGATCGTTGAATATGTCAGGTCATATAGTCAGGCATTGTTGCGGAAAATGGGTGCGCAGGTGACGGAGCCTCTTCACAGTGAAACCCTACGGCGGGGTAGTAGGCTACTTTGGGTTGAACGTCGCAGGGAAACACGAAGCCCGAGGATGAGTCCCTGTACCTTTGGCTTGATGCGCTCTGTGGATCACGATGGGGTGACGCTGGAAGAGGGTCAAGGCACGGCAACGAACGAGAGTCTCACCGGAATACGCCTACTGCTTGGGCTCGCTCCGCCCAAAGGGAAGCTCATGGAAATTCAAATCAACCATGCGATATTCCGAGGTGGGGTGTATATTGCGGAGGTCTGTTGGACAAAACCGTTGAGAGAAGAGACGCAGGGAGTGCTCTACCTCGTCGGCTGTCGTCTCAAATTTGTCACCATGCATTCTCAGGTTATCTAGCCAGCACCAGCTTTCCGCGCATGTTTTGCGCTTTGCACGCTACTCTCGATGGATGCTGTCGAACTCTTTCAGCATCGTGCTGGTGCGAAACGCGAAGGGCGCCATGCAAGATAATCAGCGAGTCATCAAGCACATTCGCCAAGCCTATCGCGAGACCGAGCGTCCCGGTGAGGCCTTTCTCAGGGAAGCCACGAGGGCTGCGAGTCGGGCGCGTCGTTCATCGGTGTCACCGATTGGTCGAAACTCGACCCTGCGATTCTCGATGCGAGCTATATCGCGCTCAGTTTCTTGTCCGAAGGGGGTTTTCGGTATTTCCTTCCTGACTACCTGATTGCCGACCTCCAAGACCGGCTGCAGAGTGCCGATCCGCGGTTCCACCTCGCGAATGGTTTTCGCGATAAAGTCGTGAAGATCCCCGCTGGGCAACGGATCTATGAGAAGACCATCGCCAAATCGGCGTTCGTCAATCCGAGTCGATACGGGGCCATGACATCGCACGATCATGCGCGGACCCAACTCTCTGTCTTCACGAGAGAAGAGCCCGGTTGCTCAATGCAACAGGCACACCAGATAGACCGAACAGATCAAATGAACAATTCAGGGTGGCGGATTTTTTCAGTGTTCTGCTAGAATCCTCCCCCATGTCGGTCGAAATTTTTACCGCACAAGTTGAGTCGATCAAGAACCTCACCCACGACGTGCGCCGACTCGATTTACGATTGATCGAGCCTCAAGTCATCACGTTTAGACCAGGCCAGTTTGTGTCGTTCGAGATGCCGGATCCCCACACCGGCCGCCTCCTCACGCGTGCCTATTCCGTTGCCTCGCAACCCAGCCGGTCGGGCATGATCACGCTCCTGTTCAATCTGGTGTCGGGCGGCCCTGGCTCCGGCTTTCTGTTCCATCTCAAAGCAGGAGAGAAGACACAGTTCAAAGGGCCGACGGGGCATTTTTATCTGCGAGAAGATACGGAGCGAGAACTGCTATTCGTGGCCAGCGGCACCGGCATTGCGCCGATCCGATCCATGCTGTTGGCAAACGCGGAACGTCCCAATCCGAGACCGGCGACCTTGTTCTGGGGCCTGCGTAGTCAACGGGACTTGTATGATCAGGAGGAGCTGGCTGAACTGACCAGGCGAACTCCGAGCTTGACAGCCATCACGACGTTGTCTCGCCCTGATCCCGGCTGGTCCGGCTCATCTGGCCGCGTCCTGCAGCTGATTGAGGAGCGGATCTCCTCAGTCAGACATCTGGCTGTCTACCTCTGCGGGAACAGCGGCATGATTGCCGACGCCACAGCATTGCTACAAAAGAAAGGCCTGTGCCCCATCTACCGAGAAAAATACTACGATGGAGAAGGGGATGGAGGCTGATGATCTTCTATGCTCGCGCAACGCGCGGCCTCAGAAGGATGGAGAGGGAGCGGCCAAGTGCCCTTCTTGCTCGCAGAACGCGCACGGTGAAACTGTGCTCGTTCGATACGCGCAGTAAAGAACAGCCTTGGCCACTCCCCTAGAGAGAGGGATAGGGAATCAGAAGGCCCTCGCCCGGGCTAATGGCACGTTTCTGAAAATCGATTGCGAAGTAATCGGAGGGTAGGGCGGATAATAAATATCTGCCGGCGGGTGGGCGGGTGAGAACGTTGTGCGCAGTGGAAGATCAATCAGCCCCCATCGCTGAGATATAACGAGCGAGCTTGGAAGGAGCATTCCTATCTCCTGTTAACCTGATCCCATGCAACGACTCACAAACAAAGTCGCGATTGTGACGGGGAGCAGCAGCGGCATCGGCAAAGCCATCGCGCTTCGCTTTGGAACGGAAGGGGCAAAAGTCGTTGTCGTAGCCAGACGGATGGCGCTCTGCGAGAAAACCGTTGCACAGATTATGAAGGCCGGCGGCGAGGCCTGGGCTGTGCAAACAGACGTGGCTGATGAACATCAGGTGGAACGATTAATCGACGAAACGGTAGCGCGGTATGGGCGGCTGGACATTCTCGTGAACAATGCGGGAATTGTTGCAGGCGGGCGATTAGCAGAGACGACGACGAAATCGTTCGACGAGGTGATGAAGGTGAATCTACGCGGCACATTCTTCTGCTGCCGGTCCGGGTTCAAGCAGATGAAGCAGCAAGGTGGGGGGATCATCATTAATATGTCGAGCGTTGCCGGCCTGCAGGCCTGGGCAGGCACGGGTATCTACAGTGTGTCCAAGCACGGCATCATGGCCTTGACGAAGTCACTGGCCGACGAAGGTCGCCCACATCACATCAAAGTGAGTGCCATCTGTCCGGGAGCCGTGGCCGACGAACTCGTCGATGCGGCCCCGGAGGAAATTCTCCGGAGCGAGAAGATCGATCCGTTCGATGTCGCGGAGACGGCTGTGTACCTCGCGACGCTGGGACGATACTCAGCGGTGCATCAGATCGTCATCGATCGACTGGGCGCAGACTGGTGACGATCGCTTCAGCGTCTGCATCGGCTCAGCCGCGGCAGGCTGCGATCCGCTTCATTTTCATGACCGTCGTGCTCGACGTGCTCTCGTTCGGTATCGTCATTCCCGTGTTGCCGAAACTCGTCGAAGACTTCATGTCCGGTGACACGGCGCAGGCTGCCTCAATCTACGGCTTCATGGGCATGGCCTGGGCACTCATGCAGTTTGTCTGCTCGCCTATTCAAGGCGCGCTGTCGGATCGCTTTGGGCGGCGGCCGATCGTGCTGCTGTCAAACCTGGGCTTAGGCCTCGACTACATCTTCATGGCGCTCGCGCCCAGCATCACGTGGCTCTTCGTGGGCCGCATCATCTCGGGCATCGCGGCCTCTAGCTTCAGTACGGCGGGCGCCTACATTGCCGATGTCACGCCGCCGGAGAAGCGGGCCGCCGGCTTCGGGATGATCGGCGCAGCGTTCGGATTAGGTTTCATACTCGGCCCGGCCCTGGGCGGATTGCTCGGTGTGGTCGATCCACGCCTTCCATTTTGGGGCGCGGCAGCGACGAGTCTCGTGAACGCCTGCTACGGATTCTTCGTCCTGCCGGAGTCACTCCCGCGTGAGAAGCGCATGGCGTTTTCGTGGAAGCGGGCCAATCCGGCTGGCTCGTTCACACTGTTGCGGTCGCATCGTGAACTCGTCAGTCTCGCGGCGGTCGTTTTTCTCGGCTACCTCGGGCATGCCGTCTTGCCGAGCGTGGCCGTGCTGTATGTCGGCTATCGCTACGGGTGGGACACGAAGGCAGTCGGCTTCATGCTGGCCGGCGCTGGCGTCACCGCCATGATCGTGCAAGGGCTGCTCATGCGTCCGCTCATCGCTCGTTTCGGAGAACGGAAGACCCTCCTTGCCGGATTGCTCAGCGGCGCGCTGGGCTTTGCGGTCTACGGCGTGGCGACCGAGGGATGGATCTATTGTGCGGGGATTCCTATCATGGCTTTCTGGGGCCTCGCCGGTCCGTCCGCGCAAGCCTTCATGTCCCGTCGTGTGAGCAGCTCCGAACAGGGGCAGCTTCAAGGGGCCATTGCGGGGCTCTCCGGCATTGCAGGGCTCATTGGGCCGGGCCTCTTTACACAAGCCTTCGCGTTCTTTATTGGCGCACAAGCCAGTTGGCATCTCCCTGGCGCGCCGTTTCTTCTGGCGTCCGTATTATTGTTTGTGGGGATAGCGATTGCCTGGCGAGCGACACGGGTCACTCGATAGTCCCCTGTGCTCATGCAACCCACAGCCTGAACAGGGTAGAATACGCAGTCGCGCAACTATCTTTTTTGCCCCTCGAGACTGCACGATCAGCTCGTGTTCCCTCGATGGGCGCAGTGAATATTAAAGTCATTACAATACAGAGGAGGGCAGGCCATGGCGTGGGGATCGGATGTGCATACAGACGAGGAAATGGAAAAATTGGCGGCCGTGCGTGGGTATTTTCAGGAATATTTCCCCGGAGCCTCGATTCGTGACTCATACGATGCTGCCAGAACGGCCCAGGTGTTTCTGGTCGAAACTGGCGACGCTGGCGAGCGACGTCATGCAGTGGTCTCGATCGATTTTCTCGAAGAGTATGTGCCTGAAAAAATGGGAAAGGCGTTGATCAGTTTGCGGGTTGCTGAACATCTCCACTCAGCGAAGGGCAAGGAGGTACTGCTCACAAGTTGGGGTGTGGAAGAAAAGGAAGATTGAGGGAGCGGGGGAGCCCGTGAGGTCCCTATGCTCGCGCAACCTCAGAAGACTCTCGTTGGACGCGCCTCGTGGGGGGATAGATCCAGACCACTCGTGAAGGGGATGCATGAGCGAGCTTGGAGAGACCATCACGCGAGGACATGAGGCAGGAGTCTGTATCTATCGCTTCGCCTGCGTGCGTTGATGTTTATTGTGACAAAGCGGAGACTAGGAGCCTGCCCGACTTTGACCGTTCTACTGCAGCGAAGGAGGTGCGGCCTTCGCATCCGGCCGCACCTCCTTCGCCTCGTTAAAAAGGCAATGTCGGACAGGCTCCTAG
>JBDTPK010000132.1:0-7194 GCA_039932735.1 Nitrospirota bacterium | reverse complement strand
GAGCTTCTGAGCTATGAGAGAACGAATTTGGTGGGATTTTTCAGCATCCAGCTAGGGAATCACGCCCAGTTCACGACCGACCGTGGCGAAGGCGGCACTGGCTCGCTCAAGTTGTTCCTGTGTGTGGGCCGCCGACATTTGGACGCGAATTCGCGCCTGGCCTTCCGGCACGACCGGGTAACTGAACCCCACAACATAGATCCCTTCTTCCAATAGCCGATTTGCCATCCTGGTGGCGAGTGAGGCATCGCCCAACATGATGGGGATAATGGGATGTTCGCCGGGAATGAGCCGGAATCCGAGGTCGGTGAGCTGTGCGCGGAAAAATACCGCGTTCTCGCGTAGTCTGGCTCGTAACTGGTCACCTTGGGCCACGAGGACCACGGCCCGTCCGGCCGCCGCGGCGATCACCGGGGGGAGCGAATTCGAAAACAAATAGGGCCGCGACCGCTGCCGCAAGAGCTCAACTATTTCTTTTCGCCCTGACGTAAATCCGCCTGTTGCGCCGCCCAAGGTCTTGCCTAGAGTGCTTGTGACGATTTCGATTCGGTCGGCGACGCCGAAATGGTCCGGCGTGCCTCGCCCGTTGAGTCCAAGCACTCCGGTTGCGTGGCTGTCGTCCACGATCACCGCCGCATCGTATCGTTCAGCAAGTTCGGCGATCCGATCGAGTTTAGCCAGATCGCCATCCATGGAGAAGACCCCGTCCGTCGCGATGAGACGAAGGCGATAGGATGTCGCGTCGCGCAGTTTCGCTTCCAAGTCCGCCATATCGGAGTGCGCATAGCGGAGCCTGGCGGCCTTGCAGAGCCGGATACCGTCGATCAGGCTGGCGTGGTTCAAGGCGTCGCTAATGACGGCATCTTGCTCGCCGAGGAGTACCTCAAAGAGTCCACCGTTGGCGTCGAAGCAGGAACTATAGAGGATCGTGTCCTCGGTGCCCAGGAAGGTGCTGATCGCCCGTTCGAGTTGTGTGTGGAGATTCTGCGTGCCACAGATGAACCGGACTGAAGCCATGCCGTAGCCATGTTCTTGTAGTCCGGCGGCGGCGGCTTGTCTGATGTCAGGGTGGTTAGCGAGCCCCAGATAGTTGTTGGCGCAGAGATTGAGAACTTCGCCTTGCGCCACGCGAATCATGGCTCCTTGCGGACCGAGGATTTGCCGCTCAAATTTATAGAGGCCTGCCGCGTGGATGTCACTGAGGCGCTCCGAAACAGTTTTCTTGAGTGAGTGGTAGGCCATCTTCCTCGTGAGGCGTGAAACGTAAGACGTGAGAGGATGGCAAGGACGACGCGCGAGGTTCCTGTTACCTGACGTCTGACGCCTCGTCCCTCACGGAATCAGCACCACTTTCCCGCACTGTCCGGAGTTAACCAACTCGAATCCCTGCGTGAAGTCTTTCAGGGGAAACGTATGGGTGATCACCGGCTTGATATTAAGCCCGGCCTGGAAGAGACCGGTCAAGCGATACCAAGTTTTGAAGAGTCGGCGGCCTGTAATGCCATAGACGCGAATTCCTTTAAAAATAATGTCGTTCGCGAGGTCGCAATTGATCGGGCCGGTCGGAATGCCGAAGAGTGTCACGCGTCCGCCGTTCTTCACGGCACTGAAGGCGTGATGCAATGCGCTGGGGTTCCCCGACATTTCGAGCGAGGCATCGACACCTTCGCCGGCAGTGATGTCGCGAATGGCGGCGGCGATGCGATCCGCTGTTTCAATCTTGGCGTCGAGCACGTGATCGGCGCCGACCTGCTTGGCAAGGTCCAGGCGGTAGGCACTGACATCCGTGGCAATGATCATGGCGGCTCCGGCCGTTCGTGCGACGGCAGCCGCGAACAGTCCGGTCGGGCCACAGCCGGTGATCAAGACCGTCTGTCCCGTAAGGTCTTCGACTAAGGCGGCGTCGACGGCGTTGCCGAGGGGTTCTTGGAGGCAGGCCAGTTCGGGTGGGAGGGTGGGCGAGGTCTTCCAGAGCACCGCTTCAGGCAACGCGATGTACTCCGCAAACGACCCGTCCTGATCCACGCCTAGGATGCGATAATTCTTGCACACATGCGCCTGTCCGGTGCGACATTGGAAGCAGTGGCCACATGTGATGTGCGACTCAGCGGCGACATAGTCACCCACCTTGACGAGCGTGACATTCGAGCCGACCTCCACGACCTCGCCGCACATTTCATGGCCAATGATGCGCGGCGGATGGATGCGGCTGTGCGCCCAGGGATCCCAATTGTAAATATGGGCATCGGTCCCACAGAGAGAGGTGGCTGTGACACGGATGAGCGCATCGGAGGGGCTCGGTTTTGGATCCGGCCTGTCGATGGCGGTCAATCCTGGTTGTGCTGAAGTCTTGACGAGCGCACGCATGGCACCATTGTATACCACGGGCTCGATCTCGCCTATCCTTTCAAGAAAAACGGGTTGCGCGAGGGCTATTGAGGTCGGTAGGATGCGATCTATGAAGGTGCTGCACCACCGAAGTCTTATGCTGCTGGCGGGGATATGTTGTGTGGCACTCTTCTGTCACGACCTCGTTGCACCAGCTCGCGCTACATCATCTCCACAGACAGCGTCCTTGTCCGGCCCCACGAAGCGGTGGGTGCAGTTTGAGTTGAGCCAAGCGGAGTCGATGGGAGATCCGCAAACCGGCAAGCCTGTCACCCTGACGATTGTTCTTGGAGGCGTCGCGGGGATGATGCCGGTGGAAGCAACCTGTGAATCGGTTATCTTTCAGGCCAAAACGGTTACGCTTGAGCCTGATGCAGAGTCGATGTCGTTGAAGGGGACCGTGACGCTCGAACCGATTCTGATGAGTCGGACCTCCGTGCCACCCAGGGCGGCGCGAATCCAAGTGACGTTTGCTCGATCCCGTCAGGACAAACTCAATCGATTCATGCGGCGGATCGTGTATGTGACCATGGATCGTTCGGAGCCGACCAACGAAAATAGTGAATTGCCGCCTGTTCGTCCCGAGGAATCGCACGGCGAGGATGTCATCTTGGATGAAGTGAAACCGGCGGTAGAACCGGTCTCGGCCGGTGCCTTAGCCGAGGAAGATCTGGTCCCGTTCCCCTCCCCAGGGGAGGGGAAAGCGTACTGGCAGCATGTAAGTCATCTCATCAGCCGGAGTTGGGCCCGCCAGGTCCGCGGAGTCCGGCATGCGTCAACTAGCGAAACGGTGAAGGTCCGTTTCAAGATGTTTCCCAACGGCCGCGCCCAGCTGATCGAAATTGAGAAAGGTTCCGGCGCGCGCGAAATCGACGAAGCCGGAATTTATGCAGTGGTCAATGCCCAACCGTTCCTGCCGCTTCCCAGCGAGTTGGGAGAGGGCACGGTGGATGTGCATGTTCGGATGCGAACCGGTAGTCGGGGACAGTCGCTCGATGTGCAGTCGGTCGGGAGTCGGTCAACCAGCAAGCCTGATGGGTCGGGCCAGCCTTCAAAGAAGTAGGCTGCAACCTGTTCACGCCTCGTCCGCGATTCGGTGTAACCGGGAGAAGTGATTTATGCGAAAGAGAAGCGGGCAGAATTGGTGTGTGCTCTTGCTGCTCGGAGCAATGGCGTGGCTTCCAACAGTGGTTTACGCAGAGCCAGCCCGTTGGAACCTGGACCCTGAGCATTCGACACTCGAGTTTCGCGTCACGCACATGGTGGTGTCGAAGACCGTAGGCCGGTTCACTGACTATGCTGGGTTTATCGACATGGATGCTGAGGCCGGCACCGTGGCAGCCATTGAGGCCACGATCAAGGCCGGGTCTGTGAATACGAACCACGAAAAACGTGATACCCACATACGGAATGCCGACTTTCTCGATGTGGAACATTTTCCGACCATGATCTTCAAAATGAAGAGCTACAAGAAAACCGCAGATAGCTTTACGGCGATAGGAGACTTCACGCTACGAGGGGTGACAAAGGAAGTCACCCTTGCGGGCCGTTATAATGGGGCGACGAAGGATCCCTGGGGCAATACCAGGGCTGGCTTCAGCGCGGAGGGGAAGCTTAACCGTAAAGATTTCGGTCTGATTTGGAACAAGACCTTGGATAGCGGCGGGCTCGTCGTCGGTGACGAGGTGCAGATACGACTTGATATTGAATGTATCAAGGCGAAACCCTAGCAGGATGCTGAAAACGTCCGCCAGCAGGGGAGGGAGTGGCCAGGGGCCTTCTTGCTCGCAGAACGCAGAGGGGATAGAACCTGATGATTTTCTGTGCTCGCGCAACGCGCGGCCTAAGAAGGCCCTCGTTGGACGCGCGCAGTGTGGGGGACTCATCCGGGCCATCCTGGGCAACGTCTACGAGCAAGCTTGGAAGGGGTCATCGTTAGTCGCTCGCTGCGGCCTTGCTGGACAGCCTTTTTGAGCATCCTGTAAACATTCTCTGTTAAGAGACGAGTCGTCTTCGACACACCTACCTGAGAGCCATATGATGAGAGCGATGGTTTTGGGGTGCCCGGCGGATGTGGGAACCGCCCCGCTGCAGCTTTGCGAGCTTCCAATACCACAGCCAGGCCCCGGGGAGGTCTTGGTTCGCCTCACTGTCTGCGGGATCTGCCGGACGGATCTTCATGTCATCGAAGGCGAGTTGGCCGACCCAACGCTTCCGCTTATTCCCGGCCACCAAGCTGTCGGGATCGTAAGTCAAGTCGGCGTTGGCGTGAGTGAGCGGACGGTCGGCGAGCGAGTCGGGATCGCTTGGCTGCAGCACACGTGCGGTGTCTGCGAATTTTGTACGAGCGAGCGTGAGAACTTATGCGACCGCGCTAGGTTTACCGGCTATCAGGTCGATGGCGGCTATGCGGAGTATGCGCTGGTCCCGGCATCATTCGCCTATCCGATTCCATCGGTCTTCAGTGATGCAGAAGCGGCCCCCCTCCTCTGTGCCGGAATCATCGGCTATCGCGCGTTACGTCTGAGTGGAATTCAACCTGGCCAGCGGCTTGGTCTTTATGGATTTGGGGCTTCCGCTCACATTGCCATCCAAATTGCTCGTCATTGGAGTTGTCAGGTCTATGTCAGCTCGTTGAAACCGGAGCATCAGCGCCTCGCCCGTGAATTAGGCGCCTCATGGGTGGGAGGGGCAACCGACAACCCACCGGCCAAGCTCCACGGTTCGATCATCTTTGCGCCGGCTGGAGAATTGGTTCCACCTGCCTTGCGTGCACTGGAGCGCGGCGGCACGCTCACCCTCGCCGGTATTCATATGACGCCGATTCCCTCGCTCGATTACGGTCGCGAAGTCTTTGGAGAAAAGGTCATTCGAAGCGTCACGGCCAATACGAGGCAGGACGGGCTCGATCTCCTGCGCGAAGCGGCGGCTATTCCCATCAAACCCCACACCGTGAGGTTCCTCCTCGCCGATGCCAACCATGCGTTACAGGAATTAAAAGCCGGACGCTATTCAGGAGCCGGCGTGCTGGTTCTCTCGTAACCGATCAAGCAGGATGCTGAAAAAGTCCGCCAGCTGCGTTCTCAGCTCATCGAAATCCTCAACGTACCTCAGAGGGTACGTCTCCGGCTTCGACTCGCCTGCGGCCTTGCTGGACGGACTTTTTGAGCATTCTGCTAGAAGAAAGTGAACAGAGTTCTATAGCAGGATTTCCCACCCTGCGCCGGAGCAGGCTCGTCCTCTGGTGTGTATGCAACTGTGCTAGACCGAATCCCAAGGGAGCGGAGAAGGGAATGAAACAGAGTTTACGTGGAGGCGGCTGGATTGACAGCCTCGGTGTCAGCGTGCCTACGCAGCAGTTCTCGATTGGATGTGGTAGCCGGAGGTCAAAAGGAACTGAGTAGGCGGTTACCTCAACGCGCAGTTTTCTTAAACAAGAAGTCGCCGGTCACTATTAGGTTTAGCGAGTCCAAGGAAGGTCTTCGTGAGGGGCTTCGTAGGGGCCTAGGGCTCTTGACGTAAAGCTTACGCCTTCGACCCTGTGATGGGTGATCTCTTCCGGAGTACCGGCTTTGGGATTGAAGAGGACAACGTTATATCCTGGTCCCATAGCGCTGGGATACGCAATGCCATCGAACCCCCCTTCCCTGATCACATCGCACAAGTGTTGGGTTGGTCGATACAAAACGACGGCCTCATGCGGCATCACCGGACGCGAAAGCTCTTCCGCAAACCTATTCAATAGCCCATGGGCTTCAAGTTGCCAACCGAGATTCTCATGGAAAAAAGGACTATCAACGAGGTAAGGCTTTCTTAGATCAAGAATGCGAAGTTCTTGTGTAAAGCTCATTTTTGCAACGCTAGCCGGAGCTCCCTTCCAAGCTCGGACTTCCGCTAATGCAGTGTCTATATCACTGGCCATGTAAAGCGCCGGTTCCCCGGTGCGGTTAGCTCGTTGGGCTGGAGTCTTGTCAGGTGGAGGGGCCCCCATTTCTTCAAGACTAAATCTCTCAGTTCGGCCACGAACTGTATAGATGCGGGCTCTGAACAGTGCCGAATCAGCTGGGTAGGTAGTGCCACGATCTTCGATGGCGAACTGAACCTGGTCAAATCTAGGAAATCCTTCGTCCTCATGTTCAAGTATCGATCCTTCGCTCTCATCGGGATCAAATCCCGATGAGCTATCAGCTTGTTCCTCCCAAACCTCCTCTAACGTCGAATGGTAAGGATTACTGCTGTGAAACAACCCTCCATAGTCAATGCCTGAAGCCATTAGGTCTTTCGGGTCAACACCTGCTTCCATGATGGCTACAACCAAATCTCGTGCGAGACCCTTATCCATAATTCGATTGCTGAAAATCTTCCAGTCTCCCTGGAGCAGATCAGCAAGACCGTCACCCTGAGGCGAATCGCTGGGGGTGATATAACTCAACAACTGGCTCAAACCATTCGCCAAGGGAATTCAAGGGGACAACATAAACGTTGCGCGCACTGCACCAAGAGCAGTTTCCCTTTGTGTCTTGCTGTTTGATCCACTCAACAAGTCGTTTATCAGCAAAACAGCGATGGCACGAAAAAGAGGGTGGGTGTAGGTATGATCGACTAACCATAGTTCAGGTACTGATAACGGTTCAGTTATCTTCTCTTGATTTCTAAGATTCCAGCGGCCTGCTCGCTCGTTTCTTTAACAAGAATGCCCATCTTCGGGTGTGACGGTTCAAGGTCGATAGGCCACTCGTGGTGGCGCAATCGTTCGCTGGCGGTGGGACCGATAGAGGCGACGACCATCTTCTTGAGCGCGGCACG
>JBDTPK010000131.1:0-7230 GCA_039932735.1 Nitrospirota bacterium | reverse complement strand
ATTTACGCCTTGCGAACGGCGGGAAACACACCGGCCAAGATCGGCAAGGCCTTAGGGTTCAGCCACGGACCCGTGACCCGGGACTCGCCCGGAACACGGGGCCGCGGGGCGACCGCATTCAGCACGCGCCGCGCACCGCGCAGTCCCGACCGCAGCAGGTTCGACAGCTGCCGCGCACGTCTCGAATGTAAAACGCCCACTGAAGTCTTTCACGCGCTGGCCAAACGCGGCTGAACAGTATGCACTGGGAGGTTGAATCTGCGTGTCCTTATTCTAAGCGGGTTTTGTTGGCGGTGCTGTCGCCTTATTTACTGACTACTGAGTAAGCATGGGTGTGCATGGCGTTGAACGCACCGTTAGGCCACTGGTCAAGTGTACGCGCTGAACCGGGGTTGCGGATATGCCAGGGGCATGGTCCGGGCTCTTGGTACGTCAGGTGCCACAATGAATTGGACGAACGAGCGTCCGCCATATAGCCGGGATTTCTGTCGCACTGAATCGGTTCTCATAAGTCCTTGAATCGCCGGATACAGTTCATCCACGACAGCGTCTTTCGTAATCAGCCTGGCGGCACCAGCCTGAATCATTGCCTCGTGATTTTCTTTCTCCCCATTGACGGATAAACCGATCACCTGAGTTTCTGGACAGGAGGATTTGATTTGCACCGTCGCCTCGATTCCGTTCAGTCTGGGCATGTTGATGTCCATGATGACGATGGCGGGTCGGAGATCGTGCACCAAGGCAACGGCTTGTTCTCCATCCTGCGCTTCGCCCACTATCTCTACATCGGGATAGGCTTCCAATACCGAACGCAGCCCCTGCCACATCATGGGATGATCATCAACTAGCAGCACTCGAATGTTCTGGAGCAATCCTTTTAACTGCTGAGCACTAGGCCCAACACCTGATTCTGATGGAAAGGGAGAAAGCCTGCTCTCGGTGGAGAGTAGTGACTGAAGGGGCTTGCCCCGCTCCGTAAGGGGCAATTCAAGGAACACGGTTGTCCCTTGGCCTGGAGCAGACTGTATTTCAAACCTTCCCCCGACGGCTTTTACGCGTTCACGAATCGAGAAGAGGCCAAATTTTGAAGAGTGGGGTGTCGTGGCTTGCGGTTTCGCCGCGACAAGGGGATCGAAGCCTTTTCCCAGGTCTTGTACCTCGATATGCAAACGATGGTGGTTCTGTCCCATACGGACGGTCGCGCGACCGGATTCGGCGTGTTTGGCAGAGTTAATCAGCAACTCTCGCACGGACCGAAATAAGAGCACTGCGTGGTCTTCAGGGAGGCGTAACTCGTCGTTCATACATTCGACAGTCACGGTCATTTGATACTCTCGCATTTGTTCGCCAAGCCATTTAAGTCCTGCAGCCAAGCCATGTTCAAGGAGGACCGGCGGACTAAGTTCTGCGACAAACGTCCGGGTATACCTCAGGGCCTCACTCAACACGCATCCGTTTCCGTCATGACCTCGATACAGTCCGGGACGCTCTCGCACTGCCTTCCTTGACCGAGTTTCAATTTTCCCAACACTAAAAGCTGCTGAAGATCATGCAATTCGATCGCAATGCGTTTTCGTTCTCGCTGTTCAGCCAGATTTAACTCCGTTGCCAACGCGCGAGAGCGGTCTTGTGACTGAACCAGCTCCTCAGTGCGCTCCTCAACCATCTGCTCCAATTGGCCGGAGAGCGCCAGCAGTCGCTCCTTGCTGTCGCGTAGCCCCGCCTCCACACCTTTGCGCTCGGTGATGTCGTTAAAAAATATGGCGACGTGTCGATGTTCCGAGGCACCGACTGGGAAAGCGCACACTTCATACCACCGGTTCAAGGCTTCGGCCCGGTTTTCAAAGCGAGCGGGTCTGCCTGTCAACGCGATTGTTCCACAAATATCGAACCAGTGCTGTTCGTGATGCGGGCCGAGTTCGCGCATCCGCCTGCCTATGACCCCTGTGAGGCCCGTTTGTTTCTCAAACGCGCGAATGATTTCCAGGAATCGGTAATCAATCGGACGTTGACGTTCATCGAACAGCACCTCGATGGTGCAAAAGCCTTGGTCCATCGCTGTGGACAACGTCCGGTGCTGTTCCTGGGACTTGTTCAACTCAATTTGGTTTCTGACTCGAACGAGGAGATTGTTTTCAGAGAACGGTTTGCCGACGAAATCTTGAGCCTGTTCGGTCAGTAATTGTATTTTTCGTTATTCATCGGCCTTTGCGGATAAGAGCGGAATGGGGACGTGAGCCAATTCCTCGCATTTCAGTATCTCCGCAATCATTTTCACCTCCCTGACCCAAGCCATAATGGAGTCATCTTACCTATCGCCGTTGAGTTCAACTCTCTCACGCATGAACTGATGGTTGAATGGCAGAGGCGAGAAATTCCATCAGTATCCTGATTTCACTTCCTTTTCGAATCCAGGCGAATGCCCCCCGTTCAATCGCCTCGAGGGCCATGTCGTCTTGTTCTGCAGAGAAGATTATGACCGGAGTTTCAGGCCATTTCACGCGGCAGACAGAGAGGAATTCAAAGCCGTCCATCTTGGGCATATGATAGTCGGTCAGCACGACGTCAACGGAGTGTTCTTCCATCTGCTCCAAGGCTTCCAACCCGTTCGCCGCCCCATAGACCATATACCCGGCTCTGATGAGCCTGACGGAGAGTAGGTAGAGCAAATCACGGTCATCGTCTACGACCAACACGCTTTTGTTGTTGTTCCGTTCCATAGCGCGCATGTCTCCTTTCTATCCGTTCTTCCGGTGACGACTGCACAAACATTTCTGGACGGTTCCCCTTCGGATGGGTTTCGTTATACCTGCGAGTCGCTGTGTTCCGCTCCGTAAGGTCGACGGGACAAACACTAGAGCAATAATGCAAACAGCAGACCTCGCTGCTGGCAAGGGGATCATTGGCGGATACTATAAGTAAAATCAAATACATAGAAGAACGAAAGACGACCTCGTGGACTAGTGTAGGATCGAGCGTTCACGGGAACAAGTTGTCTGAGATATTCGAGGCGAGCTGCGGAAATGCATGATGGGCTGCGGACTTCCGACCCTTAGAGACAAGTTGTCTCTAAGGGAACAGATTGACCGCTGATCGGGTCAGCCTTGACCGTACTGGCGGAGCATGCAAAGGAGTGTCTTGCAGTGGATGATACCAAAGGCTAGTAGGACCAAAATGTCATACAGCCACGAACACCCTCTAGAAGAGGCGTTCAGCTTTGCTGCCAAGGTTTGTGGGGGAGTCTGGAAAGGCGTGTACCACTTTTCGATGGCTTCCTACTAAATGGTCCACCGAGCAGCCTTAGCGTCTGGCATGTCTCGTTCCCGGCTCGGGGTGTGATTCCTGCTTCGACCAGATGGAATCTAATACCGCGTTCTATTCAACCCTGCGAATCGACAGCGCATGCTTCTGCGCGTCGACCTTTGCTTCAATATGCTCTCCAGGGCTAACGTAGCCGATCATTTCTGTGTTTTCGTCAATATGCAAACGCACCTCCTTCCCATCAGACTGGCGGACCACTACATTATCAAATTCCACCCGCAATACATTGCCCTTCACAGTGTCAATCCCCCCCTTTATTTCATCACACTTCACGAGATTCGGTGGACCACTCTCCCTATCAGCACAAGGGTCAGACTTTCTGCTCTCTGCTGCCTGTGGGGCATTGAATAGATTCAGGCACAGCACAGCACCACACGAGATGATACCAATGAGGTTTGGAATGGATACCATGAGTAGCCTCCTGAATCTGCGCGGCTGAAGTAGGCTCCTTCGTAGCGTACCGTCTTTAGAACGTGGATGGACCTGGGGATGTGCCTAGTTTTTCATCAAGCCTGGAAGTGTGACGCCGGCTCCCGATCCCACAGCCAATCTCAATCCACAGAAACGTAAGGTTTCTCGCTCCTCGCTGGCGTGAAGAAGAATGCGCCGGGTGTCATGTCGTGGCAATCCATGGTCTCGCCATGGCGTCGGTCCATTCACACCGCCGTCGCCGTGAAACGCGATGACAGTTGGCGCTTCGCGGCATTTCACAATACTCGGATGCGATCGATCGGGCCGGACACGATCGCTTCCGGCGTGGCAGATACGGTTTGGCATCGTATCCGATCTCGAATGAGAGGGGGCCTCTCTCCTCGGTGCCTCGAGGATAAGACGACGCACCCTGCGGCGATGGCTGTTGAACACAGGGGGGAGTCGTGGCGCTGAATACGTTCCGTTTTCTCAGTCTCCTCTTTGCCGCGCTCGCACTGGCTCCTGGCATGGCTCATGTGTTGAAGCTGCCGAACAAAATTAATGTATCTCGTGAGGATTATCTGACCGTTCAGCACATCTATCGGGGCTGGACGTTGCTCGGATTCTTCTTCTTTGGTGCGTTGGTCTCCACCTTAGTCTTGACGCTCCTGGTCCGCCACGATTCAAATGCATTTTGCGCCCGCTTTGATCGCATTGCTCTGTATCGTCGGCACGCAGGTGGTGTTTTGGACGGTAACGTATCCGATCAACCAGCAGACCGAGAATTGGACCGTCTTGCCTGAACATTGGTCGGCTTTCCGTAGGCACTGGGAATATTCCCTTGCCACCAGCGCGGAGCTGAATGTGATCGCGCTCATCGCATTGATCCTTGCCCTGTTGGTGAGATCGGTGAAAGAGGAGTGACTATGCTTTGGACGGAGCGGGAGGTGCAACGACGTGACGATCGTCGGTTGTGCGTCAAGATGTAGGATTCGCGGTGACCGGCATCGCGTTTGCCGGACGGCGCGGATTTATGAAGGTGGAAGTGTCGCTGGATGACGGGGGGACCTTGCTGTGCGAGTTGGTAACTGGTGAGAAGCTGCATGTGTGTTGGCTTTGGGGGTATGAGTGGGGAAAGCCCACTGCAGGACAATCGGTGTGGCTGGATCGGTGTTCGCACAACGGTGAACGTGTTCACCAACACCCCCGATCCGCCAGCCGATAGCACCATTAGGGCGCGGTGGATTTCTCTGCGGAATGCTCAGCCACTCGTTGAGCGCAGCGCTCCACGATGGACCAGATATCTCGACTCAGCACGTGGTCTCTCATGTTCCTTTCATGCATTTCAACGGTGGTACTCTCGCCCGTCGTCAGGAAATGCAGTTCCAGGTCGGACAGCGTTGGCCGCATCGTCGTCTCTGGTACCTCTGTGGCGGTGATCAAGAATTCCAGGTGGTCTGCGCGGGCATTGAGATGAAAGGCATAAGGAGCGCGCATGGATTGTGCGGCCCGATGCACACAGTCCGAGAGATCCGCTGCCGTCGCGGCCTGAAACTCGGCCACCTTCTCGGGTTTGTCCGGAAGCAGATGGACAAGGCTCCACTGACAAGCAGTGAGCAGACACACCGGTCCCATGACCGCCAGACGTTTCATCGGCACACATCCATGGGAGAAATACTATGCCGGAGCCTGAACGAAATCAACAGATCGAGAGGACGAATAGTGCGCTCCGCCCAGTCGTTTTCCCACCTGTTCGCTCAACGGAGAAAGGACGTATCGACGTGATGCGGCCCACCGGAAGACACATCAACGATCTCCTGCGCCCGATGGGGTGGACATCTGACAGCCTCGAGGCTCGCCTGTTCATCGAGAACGAATATGTGAAGGACGCCATCTTAGAATGCTCGATCCCTCGCCCAAGGCATCGGTGATGGTGCGGGCAATCCCGATGGGCGGAGGAGACGGTGGCGATCAAGGCACAGGCAGGGGGCGCATGGTCGCGATGATCGGGATTATGGTTGCGGCCATCGCCACGCAGCGGTATTGGGTGGCTGGGCTGCCAGGGGTGTGAGGAGGCGTGGCGCCGCCAACGGCGTTTGCCGTCGGTCTTGCCGCGGACTTGATCACGTCCAGCCTGGGCTTGAGCGGCGTGATTCCTCAGCCGCTGGACGCATAAGTAGGTGTGGCCTTGACGCATCATGAACGATCCGGAGAAGAAGCCGGCGTTTCAGAAAGCTGCGCGCAGCGTTCAACAATAGCCCATCTGTGCTTTTGGGATCCGACGCCATCATAACTCCGGCGATACTCCACGAGGGTCACACCGGAGTATAAGCGTTCAAACGTCACATCGAAGAGCGTGGCACGATGCTCGATCGCATAGACGTGAATGAGGGTGCGGGCTCTGTCGTGCGACAGGTGGATACGAGGTTGGGGGGAAAGGGCTGGCCGAGGCTCCCAGAATCTTCCTCCAGACGTGCATGGGTATACGTGGGCCAGTTGGTCATAGGGTACATGAAAGTTCCCGATGAGCCGTGGTTCTGTTGCACGGACATCGGCAAGGCAGCTCCCTAATCAACTGGACACCAGCATGGCGATGATCAGAGGGACGACGACGCGCATGAGCCCGATGATAACACACGTCCACCAGGCGCGTTGGCCAAGATGGTGTGGGGGAGAGGCCGCCTGATAGTTGAGAGCCCGCCGAATTCGACAATGTTCCGTTCACGTACCCTGATGTGTTTTGTCTCGAGCCTGTCGTCCACCCCATCATGCTTTAGGAGGTACAGTGCCTTATCGTGCTGTTCGAGCGCCTGCTTGTGCGCCCCCGTGAATTCTGCCTTCTTGGCCTTCTCAGAGAGTCGGGCATCGTCGTTGCGGCGATACGCTGCCAACGGTCCTGTTCAAGACTCTCATGGTGATCGGAGCCGTCTGCATAGACGACAACAATTATCTTGTTCTCCTTCAGCTCCCGCTCATTAGTTGGTCTGTGAATGCCTGACTGTCCCCGACGTAGAGCGGGATATAGAATCGGGTTTACTCCTAGCCGACTAGGGCTATTCCTCATATGCCCTATTCCAATTGCGCCGTACCATGAGACCTTGCGTTAGAAGACGCGATGGGAAGTAGACTCATGGCGAAATTCTGAAGCCCAAAGGCTCGACGCCGAGAGGTGCCGAGCCTTGATTTTGGAGACTCTACTGATGACACAGAGTAAGGCCGCCTATATCGCAATCGATTTATCTCGGCAGCGGTTTGACGAGATGAGTTTCGTGACTTCCGTAGTGTAGTACTCAATGCTCCCGCATTCTTCCGGCGAGAACGGTACAGCGGGCTCGATGACGGCGTCAGATAACAGATGTTCACACGAGCGAATGTACTCTTTCACCTCTTTGCGCAGCGACATAGCAATGACCTTCCTTTCTTTAGTATGGCGGTCAGCTTTCATCAAGCATTAGCGGGCGCAAATGATAAATTTAAAAAAAGTAATTTGTCAAGACG
>JBDTPK010000130.1:0-7262 GCA_039932735.1 Nitrospirota bacterium | reverse complement strand
CCAAGAGGGCGCGATAGTTGATTTCAATCCGATTCATAGGCATGTCAACACTCCCTTAACGAGCAAATTGAATCACAGAGCTTGCTCTCATGTCTATGTCGTCCCTTGAGAAAGCTGGATTTTACAATACAAAGCCATACTGCTCACTCTGATTTCCCGCTTGGACGATCGAACTAGGAGAGAGACGGGGTTAGCTCATACAATCAAATATAAATTGTTTTCCCTGCGTAAGAACATTGCAGTAGTCATTCTGATTACCAGGATTGCATAAATATCGTTCATCCTCGATTTCGCGGAGGGCGATCTTTACTCGATCCAGAGCAGGGTAAAGGCGAGCGATTCTACAACATCACGCTGTCTGATATCGGCGGTGACGAAGTGAATGGTCAGGCCTGAGGAAGCCGGAACGCCAGTATCAACCCGACATGCAAGGCATCGAGGGTTCTAAGCCCTGTTTCCTGAACCAACTCCTCACCCTGGCTCAGCACGATCGGCCCCACTTTGACCAACTCCCAGTAGTCTCTGTCTTTGAGGAGTCTTGATCTGATGTCAAGAAAGTCCCGCTGGGTTATTCCGGCAGCTGCCCGATTAAGACTGAGTGCGGACAGGGCTTCTACCGGAGTCAGGGCAGAAGAAATAAACCGGTTCCGTTGGAGTAGTTTTCTCGATGCAACCGACCCATCTACTTTCACATACTGATCAAATCGTCAAAGTGTGTGCCTATAGCTTCACTGAAAGTGTATTTTTACCGGAAAAAGAGGCGATTATTACGCTCATGCTATGCACTATTTGATGATCGGCTCAGTAACTACTATAACTGCACCGCGAGCGCTCTGCCAAACTCTCGTTCGTCAGGGAGAGGCGTCGCCTAGAGAGGCAAGGGAGGGCGCATGATTCGCAGCGCGCGGCGCTCATCGCCCAACAACAAAAGAATGTGAAAAGCATTCAACTGCGCCGTCGAGCGAGACTCTGCTACCTCCTGAAACCTCTCTGTAACCAGAGACCAAAAGCTGGCAAGCTACATGAGCAAGAAGCAACACGGCGTCCGCCTCCCAGTCGCGGGAGACTGACACCGTTCTCTCATTTGTTTATGTCGAATGCCTTACTGAAACGTCGTGGCCTCGAGTCCGTTTTAAAAGGCATTCAACTTGGCCACGGGACGCTCAGAAGCCTGTCTACCACTGTCTTCGTGACGAGGCGAAAGAGGTGCCGGCCAGATGCGAGGCTGCAGGCCAGGAAAAACAGAAGGCGGGTTCCTGAAATACGTTGAGGATTTTTCAGGGTTGAGAAGGCCGCAGTGGTAGAAGGATCAATGTCTGACCGGCTCTAGCAGGATCCTCAAAAAGTCCACCAGCGGCGTTCTCGCCTCCTCGCTCGCTGCGCGGCCCTTGCGGGTCTGGACTTTTGAGCATCCTGAGGTTATTCTGGCTTCAGCACCATACGTAAAATTCCAACCACGTTTTGGCATCAACTGAGTTTTTCCTCAGCCGCCTAGACATCGTAATACAGAACATACTCGTACGGATGAGGGCGCATCCGCATGGGATCGACTTCCCTGATCCGTTTGTAGCTGATCCAGCTCTCGATCAGATCTTTGCTGAACACTCCGCCCTTGAGCAGAAACTGATGGTCCTGTTCGAGGTTGCGCAACGCTTCGTCGAGACTCCCCGGCATCGTACGAATCGCCGCCGCTTCCTCCGGCTCAAGATCGTACAGATCCTTCTCAGCCGGCTCACCTGGATTGATCTTGTTCTCGATCCCGTCCAACCCTGCCATGAGCATGGCGGAAAAGGCAAGGTAGGGATTCGCCGTCGGGTCAGGAAAACGCACCTCGATCCGCTTGGCTTTCGGGCTCGGTGAGTACATAGGAATTCTGATGCCTGCCGACCGGTTCCGGCTGGAATAGGCCAGCAGAACCGGTGCCTCGTACCCGGGGGTCAGTCGCTTGTAGGAGTTGGTCGTCGGATTCGTGAACGCTGCTAGAGCAGGCGCGTGCTTCAGAATGCCGCCGATATAGTAAAGACAGAGTTGCGAGATGCCGGCATACTCCTTCCCTGCAAACAAGGGCTTCCCCTCTTTCCAGATGCTCTGGTGCGTATGCATACCGGTCCCGTTGTCTCCAAAGATCGGCTTGGGCATGAAAGTGGCCGTTTTGCCGTGCCGGCGGGCCACGTTCTTCACGATGTGCTTATACATCATCAATTGATCTGCCGTCTTGACCAACGGACCGAACCGAATATCGATTTCCGCCTGGCCCGCCGTGGCTGTCTCATGGTGGTGCTTCTCAACGGAGATCCCGGCCTTTTGCATCTCCAGAACCATCTCGCTACGAATATCCTGTTGCGTATCGATCGGTGGGGCAGGAAAGTAGCCTTCCTTGTGGCGGATCTTTCCTCCCAGGTTGTGGCCTTCCTGTCCCGTGTTCCACGCGCCTTCTTCCGAATCGATGAAGTAATAGCCGCTGTGGCCTGTCTGATCGTACCGGACCTGATCGAAGATGAAGAACTCCGCCTCCGGCCCCCAATAAGAGATATCGCCGATCTTCGTACTCTGAAGATATTTTTCCGCCTTCTGCGCCACAAACCTCGGATCCCGATCGTAGGGCTCGCGCGTAATCGGATCGACGACGTTGCCGACGAGGCTCATCGTCGGCACCGCACAGAACGGATCGAGACAAGCCGTGGACGGATCGGGGATCATGAGCAAATCGCTGTCGTTAATCGCCTTCCAGCCCCGGATCGACGAACCGTCCAACCCGGACCCATCCTTGAAGAGCCCTTCAGTCAGCTCTTCCACAGGAATGGAGAAATGCTGCCAGGTGCCGATCAAGTCTACGAACTTTAAATCCACGATCTGTATCTTGTTCTTCTTCGCAAATTCCAATGCCTCGCGTGGATTCATTCCGGTCCTCCTTCATACGCCCGATTTATGATGGTATTCCGGTGGATACGCCTTCCGACGCATCGACTGGCTGGCCCATGAACAGATCAATATCTCGCTTGATGGTCGAGCGGATCGCATCCAATCGAGCGTGGTCCTCGATCTTGGCTCCATTCCGGTCCGTCACATAAAACACGTCGACCACCTGGTGTCTGCCGACAGTGCGCAAGGACTGCTGGATGTCGTCATCCAATCTGGTCGAAATCCTCGCCGCGTGGACCGATAGGCCGAGCTCAAAGATGGCATGCGTGATGACATACAATAGTCCTTGCGTATCGTCGGCAAACACATCGAGCACCGTGAGCCGATCGCAGATTCCGTTATCGATTTCCACCTCAGTGGCATGGTGGGTGCCAGGCAGTCGATGCGCCGTGGAGAAGCGGGTATTCCTGCGCAACAACTGGGCAAGCGCCTCTTCGCCCTTTAACACCCGGATGATCGTGTCGGCAACGGACGCACGGCGGTCCTCTGGGGGAACGCCCACGTAATCTGGGTCGGACGCCTGGAAGGTGTTCACGACAATCCCGTCATCTCTGGTAATAATCTGGGCGTCTAAAATATCAAGCCTCTCGGCGGCCATTGCGCCGGCCATTTTCGAAAAGATGCCTGGGGTGAGGTTGTCGTGGGTCACCACCGTGTACTCGCACATGCCCAGTTCCTCGTTGAAAGTCTCCTCGACCAGCACATCTCCTGCCTGCAATCTTCCGATCGCTCCCAGATGGGCAGCGATTCGCTTCGGAGGCGTCCCATGCAGATAGCGCAGGGGAAACTGGCTCAGCTGCGACTCGATCCAGCCCAGACCCACGGTCTCTGCGTTCGTGAACTCGCGCGCCACCTCACTCACCAATTCCTTAATGCATTCGGGGCCAACTGTCTTATCCTGCTCACCCAACACAACCGGCAGCGCACGCAGATAGAGCTGAATCAGTAAGGACTCCTTCCACTTAGTGAGCACACCTGGCCCCACCGCCGCAATATCGGCAGCAGTCAGGACCAACAACTTGCGGAGGACCTCCGGCGTCCCTACCTCTTCCGCAAAAGGCAAGAGCACCTTCTGGTCATACGGATCGCGCCGGAACGCCGTATTCGCCATCAGCAGGTGCTTATGCACGAGAAAGACCAGCGTTCTTGTCTCTTGCTCGTCGAGGCCCAATCGGGCCGCCGTCTCTTCCGCAATCACCTTACCCACTTCACAGTGATCTTCTTTTCGGCCCTTCCCTAGATCGTGCAACAGGACCGCCAGATGCAAGAGGTCCTTCCGCCTGATCTCCTGATACACCTCCCCGATAACCCCAGACTCCAAGGCGAGCGCTTCGGCATTGGCCACAGCCAACAGAGTATGTTCGTCCACCGTGTACTTGTGATATTGGTTAAATTGCATCAGCCCTCGGAGCGTGGCAAAAACCGGGATGATTTTCTCCAACAGATGGGCGCCATGCATCGCTTTAAGGGTAGCCGCCACTGCGTCCGGTCCCGCGAGGATCTTCAGAAAAACCCGGCTGACTTCGGGGGTCCGGAAGGCCTCGCTTGACACGCTATCCATATGGCTGTGAATTTCGTCCAACAGATCGGTATCGATCTTAAGACGCCTGGACCTCGCCAAATCGAACAACCGGAGGAGCAAGTCTGGACTATCCAGGACCCGAGCCCGCAGCTCAGAGGGAACAGTCAGATGGCGGCCCGTGACCACGAAATAGCCGTCCACCATGACAACCGGGAGGGCACGAGGCGATCGGCGCTTTGCAGATATGGCCTGGCAACGGTCCACAAATCTGAGCATGGTCTCGTGGAGTCCCATCGTATGCCGATAATACTGCTGCATGAACTGCTCGACCCCCAGGAGGTGAGGCCGATCCTCAAATCCGTAGAGAGAGGCGATCCGGACCTGTTCATCGAACGACAGAATTTCCTGCGCTGTCCCGGCTTCGACGTGTAATAACGCCCGGACACGCCACAGAAAGTCACGCGCCTCCGTCACTGAGAGAAAGTCCTGTCTGGAAAGGAGACTGCGATCTGCCAAATCTTGCAGCGTAGCAGCCAGGAACCTGGCCATGCCGACCCACCGGAGCAAATGAAAGTCCCGCAATCCTCCTTTGCTTTTCTTCAGGTTAGGCTCCAGGAGATAAATCGTCTTGCCAAACTTCACATATTCACGTTGTCGTTCTTCCATCTTCTGCTCGATAAACCGCCCCACTCCGCGACCGACAACCTCCTTGGCATACAAGCGATGGAACTTCTGAAACAGGGTCGGGCTTCCGGCCAAAAACCTCGCTGTCATCATCGCAGTACGGATCGTCAGGTCCTGCCCCGCCAGCTCGATGCAATCGTGAATTGTCCTCATACTATGGCCGACCTGGAAACCAAGATCCCACAGATGGTGCAGGACCTCCCGGAACAGTACCGGCGCCGCCTCTCCAGCCTCCTCGCTGTAGAGAAACATGATATCGATGTCGGAATAGGGCGCCAATTCCCGCAAGCCATAGCCTCCCAGCGCAATCAGACAACAGTGCTGAGCCCCTGCAACCTGCGCTCCCTCCCCGGCCTGCTTCATGGCACTCCGGTATCGTTCTCTCACCAACCCATCCACAAACTCCGTCAGGGTCGCCATGACCTCGGCCCCCGTGGCCCCGTCCAAGAGCCGCTGCTTGAGACCCTGTCTGTGCCAAGCCAAGGCGGAGACCGGCGTGGTCTCCGCCCCCGTCACGAGCTCAGCCGACGACCCCTTGTCCGGTGTCATGGTCACAGAGCGCTTTCCCCCATCTCTCCGGTCCTGATTCGTACCACGTTGGCAATATCCGACACGAAGATCTTCCCGTCCCCGACCGTGCCGGTCTTCGCAGCGCGCGTAATGGTTTCGATCACACGCGCCGCCTGGTTATCTGCGACATACACTTCAATCTTGATCTTGGGCAGGAAATCGGTCGTATATTCTGCCCCCCGGTAGGTTTCCTTGCTCCCCTTCTGGCGTCCGAACCCCTTGACTTCCGTCACCGTCATCCCCTGCACACCTATTTCCACCAACGCTTCCTTCACTTCATCCAGCTTGAACGGCTTGATCACGGCCTCAATCATCTTCATGTCGATACCTCCATTTACAGGCTCCCCCGCGGACGCTGCATCAGCAGCATCCGCGGGACTGCCGGCACGATTGTTTCGCCGATTGTACCATGGGCCGTGTCTTAGACGTGATAGGCCTTCTCACCGTGCTGACTGACATCCAAGCCTGCTTGCTCTTCATCTGCCGTCACACGCAGACCCAGTATCACATCAATGATCTTGAGAATGATCCAGGTGCCGATCGCAGTGAAGGCCGCGACCGCGACTACCATGGTAATCTGAGCCCCCATCAGCGTGAAGCCTCCTCCATAGAACATCCCATCGGCTGGGGAACCCATGGCCTTCGAGTTAAACAGCCCTCCCAAGAGGCAGCCCGTTAGGCCGCCCACACCGTGAATCCCCACGACATCGAGCGAATCATCGAAACCTAGGGCAGGCTTCAAGATGCTGACGGCGAAATAGCAGATAGATCCGGCCACGAGACCAACGATGAGCGCCGGGCCCAGAGAGACAAACCCGGCTACAGGGGTAATGGTGGCCAGACCGGCGATCGTTCCGCTGGCTGCACCGAGCGCGGTGGGCTTCCCACGATGCGCCCACTCGATCAGCATCCACACGACCGTCGCCACACTGGCTGCAATGTGGGTGGCCACGAAAGCACTCACAGCCTGCCCATTCGCACCCAACGAGCTGCCGGCGTTGAACCCGAACCAACCGAACCAGAGTAGGCCCGCCCCCAACAGGGTGAGGGGAAGGTTATGAGGAGGCATAGGATGGCTCGGATAGCCTTGGCGTTTTCCGAGCATGATGCAGGCCACCAATGCAGCCATTCCACAGGTCACGTGCACGACCGTGCCTCCCGCAAAGTCTAAGGCGCCCAACTGCCCCAGCCATCCTCCACCCCAGACCCAATGGGCCACAGGATAGTAGACCACCACGGACCAGATGCCGAGAAACCACAGCATCGAGGAGAATCGAATGCGTTCCGCAATCGCCCCCGTGATCAGCGCCGGGGTAATGGCCGCAAACATGAGTTGGAAGACCATGAATAACATGTGGGGAATCGTCGTGCCATAGGTCGGACTGGGTTCGAGTCCTACCCCATTCAACATGAACCAATCAAGGTTTCCAATCACCCCTCCCACATCGGGGCCGAAGGCCAAACTATACCCGAACACCGCCCACGCGATACTGCCTAGGCAGAGACAGATAAAACTATGCAATATTGTACTCAGGGGATTCTTTTGCCTGGTGAGTCCTCCATA
>JBDTPK010000129.1:0-7266 GCA_039932735.1 Nitrospirota bacterium | reverse complement strand
GAAACCGCCCCGCTTCAGCCGATACGTGGTCGCTGGATGATCGCCTCGACGAAGTCGGCGGTTCTGGCCCAGAGGCTTATCACAGACACCGGTGCGAGAAGCCGCAGGTGGTGACAGGGCCGTTGACACTGCATGCGGGCCGAGGTTCTCCACTACATCCTAACCGTTGGCGTTCCTACTCGCCGACCTGGAAATACAAAAACGCACAGCCGGCCCGATACCAACGACGATAACCTGTTCTCGGAGGCGCAGTTCCAGATGCTGAAATACGGCCCAGGCTCCTCGAAACGTTTCGGCAGCCTCGCGGACGCTCGCGTCTTCTGCCGGGCGTGCATTCGGGTGATCATCCCGTTGCGCTCAGCCATCCAACTTTGATGAGCGTCCATTTTCGAAAATCATACTCCCGCACCAGCAATCACAATCTTGGTGTGGAGGACCGTGAAATCCGGCGCTTCCAACATAGTCTTCATGCCGCCAAACACGTCGAGGGTCCACGCCAGCACGCGCAGCTTCCATCCCGTGATCTGAGCGGGATGGGCACAAACTGTGCCGCCAGCGTCTTGTCACCCTTGAGCGTGGCAAAGACTACTCCATCACTGCGTCTCCTTCGACTCATCGCCTCGCTCCTTTGGGTCCCCCCGGAACTCGGTGAAGCAATGCGACCACTTCGCAACTGTCATAATTTTCGTCCCCCCTCCTTACTTGTGTCTCATCACCACGCTTCATCTATAAAGATGTGTTGAACAGCTATGACGATACGTGCGGCGGCCCTTCTCTGACTAATGACACAAACAACCGGTCATACGCGTTCGCTGACCGAGCCCAGGACATATCCGTGGTCATCCCTGCCGCAACCAGTTGTTCCCATATCGATCGATCCTGATACACAACCACAGCTCGGCGCAAGGCAGCCAGTAGAGCAACTGCCGTGTCCGCTTCAATATGAAATCCAGTCGCGTGTTTCGCATGCCGAGGGTTCGGCGGGAGCGGCAAGACTGTATCTGCCAATCCGCCGGTTTTTCTCACTATTGGAACCGTCCCATAGCGGAGACTATAGAGCTGGCTCAGGCCACAGGGCTCGTACCGCGAGGGCATCACAAACATATCGGCTCCGCCTTCGATGCGATGAGCGAGTCCTTCGTCGAAGCCGAGACGAAGCCCCATGCGATCAGGATACTGTGCCTGAAGCGCCGTAAACCTAGCTTCGAGTTCCGGCTCGCCAGTTCCCAGCACCACCAGTTGCAGGCGCATCGCCATTAATTGCGGAATAATGGCTGCAACAAGATCTAAGCCCTTCTGCGACGTCAGCCGTGCTATGACGCCAAGAAGCGGAGCCGATGATTCCGGCAACTGAAACTCCCGTTGAAGCGCCTGTTTGCACACCAGTTTTCCTGAACGGTCGAGGACTGAGTAGTTGGCCTGAAGATAAGGATCAGTTTTTGGGTTCCATCGATCGATATCAATACCGTTCAGGATACCCATGAGTCGGTCCGCACGATTGCGTAGCACGCCCTCAAGCCCAAAACCGAATTCTGGGGTGAGGATTTCCCGCGCATAGGTGGCGCTGACCGTCGTGACATAATCAGCAAACACAATTCCTCCCTTGAGCAGATTCACCAAACCGTAATACTCAAGGCCCGCGGGAGTAAGCAGCGATGGAGGCAGACCAGTTTTCGCGAATTGTTCCACAGGAAAGAGACCTTGATACGCCACATTATGCAGCGTCAGTACGGTGCGCACTCCTTGTACCTCCGGCCGATCCCGGTCGAGGGTCTTGAGATAGGTGGCGCACAACGCTGTTTGCCAATCATGGAGATGGAGAATATCGATATTCCACGTGCGTGCAGTTCGGAGGTGGGCCATCACCTCGATCGTCGCGCGGCAAAAGAATACAAACCGGTCGAGATTGTCAGGGTAGTCGATACCTCGATCTTGATATAGCCCTGGCCGGTCGAAGAAGGCCTCATTCCGAATCGTCCACACTCTCACTCGGCAATCACCTGTGCCGCTGGGAATCACATCTTCTTCTATCCGCGTATCAACTAGCCCCTGAGGGGTCGGCACAGGGAGTCGACAGACGGAACGAAAGGATCGGCCTGACTCATTGAGACACCGGTAGTGTGGAAGCAGGAGAATGACGTCATGGCCAAGTTTCGCCAACTCAAGAGGCAGCGCGCCAGTGACATCAGCGAGTCCACCCGTCTTGGCATAGGGAACCGCTTCAGAGGAGACCATGAGCAGATTCAGAGGATGCTGGGTCACGACAGTCCTGCGAGGCGCATCACATTATGAAGCGGCCGGCGCTTCAAACCTGGAGCGAAACTTGTCTTCGTGTTGCCAACTGCGTCCCAACTCATGAAGTTGTGCCGAGGTCAGCTTTTCACGATAGACCAGCCGCTCCTCGAAAAATACCACCAGCCACCCGCGGTCTGGGTAAGCCAGAAACAGTGCATCGCCGGCCTCAATACGGACTTCCCACCCTCGCGGCGGTTCTCCGCTTGCCAACCTCGACCGCGGAATCAACTCGTCGTCTTTCATGCCGAAGAACTGCATGAACTCCGCATGCTGATACGTCGGTATCCCCCAGGCCCCGACAAATGCGCGAGGGGTCAACTGATGGAGCACTAACTCGTTGTCTCGAATGTGGCGCTCTTGTTCTTCCAACGGAGGCATCCCGCTGCAACCGAGAACCGACGCGAGAACGACCATGACGAACATGTTGGCCCATCCCGAGCGCCTTAGAAATTCAAGGCCCTCAAACCACTGCGCACCGCACCACGTCGATCTGAACATACTCGCGATATTGCTCACAACAAACGTCGGGTCCTTGGTTCAACCGGCTTCACAGGCTGACACACATCGCACTGACAGAGCCGACGAAGAAGGGCATAGGAGTAAATACCGGTGTCGTGGCCGTCGCTCCAAGTGAATTGCAGCGCATACCGTCCGACCGGCTGCACATCTTGCAACATGACCAAGAGGGGCACATCGTCCGGCTGCAAGCGCCGTGCACCAGACCACTCATCTACGCAGGCGGCGCAGGGACATTGCTGACGGAGATATCGCACGGGATAGACGGCCTTGTGCCCATCATTCCATTCGATGCCCAACACACCCTTCTCAATCCAGGCCATGTCACTTGGTTCACACACCGTCTCTGTCATATTCACGAATTCCCTTCCACGATTGATCAATGACCTCGCTTACGAGGGATAGGTTAGAAAATTTACAGGAGGCAGTTGTCTACCTGCTACAACAGTGACATACCCTTCAATCGCGTTTTCCACTTCCTGGCGAACTTGCCCAGCAGCCTTCAGACGATCGACCACGGCAGGCGAGAGCCGCAACGCCTGATGAAGAAAGGCCAGGCTCCCTCGCGACAGCGGCAAACAGCGGAACACCTGGCGCGCAGCACAGACGTCGCAGACCAAGCCTCCGGATAGAGGCGAGAACTGCGGTTCTTCCATCAACCGGCCCTTCCCACAGGCGGCACAGTGATCGGTCTGAGGACGAAACCCGATAAGCCCCAGCAACCGAATCTGAAACAGCAGTGTCGTCAACGCCGGATCCTGGCTCGTGACTAATGTACGCAAGCCCAGTTCGAGCGTCTCGAAGATCTGCAGGTCCGGGTCCCGGTCCGGCGTCACTGCACCCACCACATTGACCATCCGCGCGGCAGCGGTCATCAACGTTAAATCTTCGCGAAACCGGGGGAACGACTCTACGAGATCGACTTGAGAAATTCGAAAGAGCGAATCGCCTGATTTCTCTAACAGATCCAGGTCGCAGATGGTAAGAGGTTCGAGGGATGCGCCGAGACGGCTCTTCATTCGACGAGCCCCCCGCGCCACACCGCGGACCTTTCCCATCTCCTTCGTATAAAAAGTCACGATACGATCCGCATCGCCCCACTTCCGACTGTTCAGCGTGATAGCAGTCGTCTTGATCAGCGGCATAGAGGAGATCCGTGAGACGTGAATCGTGAATCGTGAAAGGTTTCGGGAAAAGAGCATTCGGCGGTCCTATCTATCACGTTTCACTCCTCACGCCGTACAGTTCCAGTTAGCGAAGGTAGTCCATGAACACGGTGGCCAAGGAGAGATAGATGGTAATACCGGTGATGTCATTGGCCGTTGTCACAAAGGGGCCGGCCGCAACCGCAGGATCCACGTTCATTCGCTTCAGCATGATGGGCATGAACGTCGCCATACTGGTCGAGACCATGAACGCGATAATCAACGACAGGCCCACAACCATGCCCAAAAACTCTTGATGCCAAATCCAGCCGACGAGCGTGAGAATCACACCGCAGGCGAGCCCCATCAGAAGTCCGACCTTGATCTCCCTGAAAAACACAGTGCGCACATCCGTCAGCTCGATCAGCCCTGTCGCCAATCCTCGAATAATGAGAGTCGAGGACTGGAGGCCCACATTCCCACCCATCGCAGCAATGACGGGAATAAAACTGACGATGGCCACCACTTCCTGAAGTGTGTACCGGAACTCCCACAGAATCGCGCCCGAGAACAGACTGCCGATAAGATTCGTAAAGAGCCACGGGAGCCGGTGTTTCGCCGACGCCACGCTGGAGGATTTCGAAACTGAATCCTCTTCGATGGCACCGGCCATCTTGAGCATGTCTTCAGTCGCTTCTTCTCGGATCACGTCCACAACGTCGTCAACTGTGATAATGCCGACCAATCTGTTGTCGTTGTCGATGACCGGGATGGCAAGCAAGTTATAACTCGCCACTTGACGTGCGACTTCTTCCTGATCCATGTCAACCGTCACACTGATCACGTCGCGTGTGGCGATGTTTTTCAGCGGTGTCGTGGGAGGGGCCGTCAGTAGCCGACGCAGAGAGAGCACTCCGACTAAGCGCTCATCTTTGTCGGTCACATAAATATAGAACACCATTTCCGCATCCGTCGCCAGCTGGAGACGCTGAATGGTGGCTTGCGCCGTCGCATCTTCTGGGAGCGCAAAAAACTCCGTCGTCATGATGCTGCCGGCCGTATCCTTCGGATACTTCAGGAGGTCGGCGACTTCCGTCGAGTCCTCTTCCCGCATCAGCGAGAGAATCTCTTTCGCCCGTTCTTCTGGCAGAACCCCAAGAAGATAGGCCGCATCATCAGGGCCGAGATCTTTGATCAGCCAGGCGATATCCGAGTGTAACAGGTCCGCGAGCACCTGATTGATACTATCGCTGTCGAGCTCGCTCAGCACTTGGCCGCGCTTCGATTCACCTCGCACAAGCTCGAAGACTTCCCGCTTTTCCTTGGGGGACGACAGATGCATGATCACTTGCGCCACGTCGGCCTGATGCATCCGGCCCAGCATCTTCGCAAGATTGGTGATCGCACCACGGTGCAACAACCGTTGCACCGACAACAGGACGATGTCGAATTTGCTCCGCCCTCGATCTGCCTGGTCACGCAGCGCGTCGCGGAGGGGATCCTTATCCCCTGAGCGAGGACGAGGATCCACTGGATTCAATTCTGTCATACGCTCCGTCGGCTGCATCACGTCCTGTTAGTACCCTAATTCCGTGAGCGCGTGCTCATCTTCCCGCCAGGCTTCCCGCACTTTCACCCACAGCTGCAAAAACACTTTCATCCCAAAGATCTGCTCCATGTCACGCCTTGCATCGGTCCCGACCGTCTTGAGTCTCTGTCCGTGCTTCCCGATCACAATCGCCTTGTGAGACTCTCGCTCAACCACCACCGTCGCGCTGATGCGGGCCAGTTTCCCCTCCTCGATAAATTCGTCGATCTCCACGGCAACCGAGTAGGGCACTTCCTCATAGGTCTGGTGCAAAATCTTCTCGCGGATCATCTCAGCCGCCAAGGTCCGCATGGACTGATCGGTGACGGTGTCTGCATCATACGCCGCCTCCCCTTCCGAAAGATGCGCCACGGTCACGGACAGTAACCGATCGACATTGTCGCCGGTTTCAGCCGAGACCGGCACCACTTCTGTCCAAGTGAACAGCCTGGCATACGTTTCCATCACCGGCAACAATTTGAGCTTATTGACCAAGTCCACCTTGTTCAAGACAAGAATAACCGGACGCGGACGCTTTCTGATCGCCCCTTTCACATGGTCGATGACCAAGAGATCGCCGAGGCCAGGGGAACTCGTTGTATCCATCAACACGTACAAGATATCCGCCTCTTCCAGCACGTCGACCGTGGTGCGGACCATACGACGATTGAGCAGATGTTGGGGTTTGTGCAACCCCGGCGTATCGAGCAGGGCAACCTGCGCACCCGGTGCATGCACAACCCCCAGAATTCTCGTCCTCGTCGTTTGCGGCTTGTCCGAGACGATCGCAATTTTCTGCTCAAGCAATCGATTGAGCAACGTCGACTTGCCGACGTTCGGTCGTCCAATGATCGCAACTGTCCCAAACTTCATGGCGCTACGGGCGTGGCCGCTCCTGTGATGGCGTTGGAATCAATTGGTACACGGTTTCACCTTTACGCACGTAACCGAGCTGCTCGCGCGCCAACTGTTCGACTTTCGCAGGATCGTGCTCCAGACGGTCGATGTCTCCTCGAAGTGTCCTGGTCGTCCGTTGCAATTTCTGAAGGTCCACTTCCAGCTGTTGGGCGTGCTCGCGCATGGAGAAGTAACGCGGCAACCCCATGTCGCCAAAGACCAAGACGATCAGCAGCAGCAGGCAGGCGACAACTCCCAGATAGTGCACGCCCTTCACCGCACGACGCTGCCAATCGAGCCACTGCCGTCCCCGATTCCGCTTAATAATCATCTCGTCGCTCGCTCGTCATCAGCATCGCCCAGGCACCGCCTCACGACCCCGATAGATGGCATTTGGACCCAGCTCTTCTTCGATCCGGAGCAACTGATTATATTTGGCCACGCGATCCGTGCGGGACAGAGACCCGGTCTTGATGAGCCCGCTATTAGTCGCAACCGCCACATCCGCAATCGTCGTATCCTCGGTTTCTCCGGATCGATGCGAAATGATTGCCGTATAGCCGGATCGCTTCGCCAGCTCAATCGCCTCCAGCGTTTCCGTCAATGTGCCGATCTGATTGAGCTTGATTAAAATGGAATTCGCAATCCCTTCCTTGATCCCTTTGGCGAAGATCTCCACATTGGTGACAAAGATATCGTCTCCGACCAATTGGACCCGCTTGCCCAGCTTCTCCGTCATCATCTTCCAGCCCTTCCAATCCAACTCGCTCAAGCCATCTTCGATGGAGAGAATTGGGTATCGATCCACGAGCTTCCCATAGTAAC